>SLQN01000287.1 GCA_007131465.1 Paracoccaceae bacterium | reverse complement strand
GGTGAGTTCGCGGGCCTTGCGGGCGGCCTCGCGGGCCAGTGCCGCCTCGACGATCTTGCCGGTGATCTGGCGGGCGTGCTGGGGGTTTTCCTCGAACCATTCGGCCAGCCGTTCGGTCACCAGACCCTCCACCGCCGGACGGACCTCGGAGGACACGAGCTTGTCCTTGGTCTGGCTGGAGAATTTCGGGTCGGGCACCTTGACCGACAGCACGCAGGTCAGCCCCTCGCGGGCGTCGTCGCCGGTGAAGCTGACCTTCTCTTTCTTGGCGATCCCGCTTTCCTGCGCGTACCGGGTCAGCGTCCGGGTCAGCGCGCCGCGGAAACCCGCCATATGGGTGCCGCCGTCGCGCTGGGGGATGTTGTTGGTAAACGGCAGCACGGTCTCGTGGTAGCCGTCGTTCCACCACATCGCGACCTCGACGCCGATGCCGTCGCGTTCACCGGTGATGAAGATCGGCTCGGGGATCAGGGGGTGCTTGTTGCGGTCGAGATAGCGGACGAACTCGCGCACGCCGCCCTCATAGAACAGTCGGCTCTCCAGCGCCTCGGCGGGGCGTTCGTCGGTGATGCGGATGCGGACGCCGGAGTTGAGGAAGGCCAGCTCCCGCAGCCGGGCCTCCAGCGTCTTGAAGCTGTAGTCGAGGTTCGAGAAGGTGGTGAGCGAGGCGAGGAAGCGCACCTCGGTGCCGCGCCGGTCGCCGGCCTCGCCGGTGACGCGCAGGGGCTCCACCGTCTCGCCGCGCTCGAAGCGGGCGTAATGCGCCTTGCCCCCGCGCCAGATGCGCAGTTCCAGCCAGTCCGACAGGGCGTTGACAACCGACACACCGACCCCGTGCAGGCCCCCCGACACCTTGTAGCTGTTCTGGTCGAACTTGCCGCCCGCATGAAGCTGGGTCATGATCACTTCGGCGGCGGACACACCTTCCTCGGTGTGGATATCGGTGGGCACGCCGCGCCCGTTATCCATGACCGAAACCGAACTGTCAGCATGGATCGTGACCGTCACGAAATCGGCATGACCCGCCAGCGCCTCGTCAATGCCGTTATCGACGACTTCATAGACCATATGATGCAGGCCAGAGCCATCGTCGGTGTCGCCGATATACATGCCGGGGCGTTTGCGCACGGCATCCAACCCCTTGAGAACCTTGATTGAATCGGCGCCGTATTCATCGCGCTTCACGGCTTCAGCAGACATGCGGGAAATTCCTCGATAACCTATGGCCCTTATAGGTGTCTTGCGCCGCATTGTCACGCGTTAGACACAATATTTAGCGGTCGGGGTCTGAACCGCGCCCCTGTCAGGCATCGGCCGGTCCTGCCCCTGGCTCTGGGCAGAAATCCCCCCGGGTGGTGAGAGCCGTCGGGCCAGCCATGGCGCAGCGTCAGGGGTCGTTTTCGATCACGATGCCCATAAGCGCATAGGTCAGTTGGGCCGCCGTGAAATTCCACACGTCCCAGCCTTCGATCGGTGCGAGTTCCACCACATCGAGCCCCACGCAGCGCCGCCCCTTCAGGGCCGAGCGCACAAGCGCCAGCGCCTGATAATAGCCCAGCCCCCCGGGAACCGGCGTGCCTGTCGCGGGCATGATCGCCGCGTCCAGACCATCGACGTCGAAACTGACATAGACATCCTCGGGGAAATCCTCGGGCAGGGTGATTGTGTGGATATCGCCTGTCACCAGGTCTTCGGCGTCAATGAAAACGACAGCGTTGCGCGCCCGACACGCGGCTTCCTCGGTGGATAGGGCGCGGACCCCGTATTGCGCCAGCCGGCAACCCTCGTCCTCGACCAGTAGCTGCATGACCGAAGCATGGCTGTGACGAAACCCCTGATAGGCGCGGCGCAGATCGGCATGGGCGTCGATCTGGACAATCCCGAGCGGGCGGTCGATGGCGCGCTTTACCCCCAGTGCGGCGGCCCATGTCAGGCTGTGCTCTCCGCCCAGGGTAACAGGAACCTGCCCTGTGCGCGCGATGCTTTCGGTGCGGGCCGCAAGCGCTGCCAGAGCCTCGTCCAGGGGCTGGTCGCAATCAATGGGGGGCGTGGTGTAGATGCCTGCGGCGCAAGGCTCGATCCCGCGCCAGAGGCGTTCCAACTGGTCCGACGCCTCGATCAGCGCGGCCGGGCCAGTCGCTGTGCCAGATCCATAGGACACGGTCTTTTCCAGCGGCATCGGCACGATCTGGAAGCGCGCGTCCGGGCCGCGTTCAGAGTGCGTCAGTTCCGAGTTGAGAAAGATCATGACAGGCGTCCCTTGAAGTCCTGATAGTCGAACTGGCGGATCACGCGCAGCGCGTCTGTCTGGCTGTTCCAGACCGCAAGTGCAGGCAGCCGGACGCCGTTGAAAGTCGTGGTCTTGACCATCGAATAATGCGCCTGATCGAGGAAGGCGAGGCGCGTGCCGATTTCGGGCGTGCCCTCAAAGGCATACTGCCCGATCACGTCCCCTGCCAGACAGCTTGGACCGCCCAGCCGCACCTGAACCGCCCCCCCTTCGCCCAGCAGTGCAGGCCGGTAGGGGGCCTCGATCACATCGGGCATGTGGCAGGTGGCCGAGATATCGAGGATCGCATTCAAGCCGTCATTCTCGACCACGTCCAGCACTTCGCCCACCAGAATGCCCGCATCCAGCGCCACGGCCTCGCCGGGTTCCAGATAGCAATGCAACCCGGTTTCTTCGCTCACGCGACGCAGGAAAGCGATCAGCCCCTCGCGGTCATAATCGGCGCGGGTGATATGATGGCCGCCGCCGAAATTGATCCATTTCAGATGCGGCGCGAGGGCGCGGATACGCGGTGCGATATGGTCCCAGATCGCCAGTAACGGGCCAAGGTCCTGTTCGCACAGCGTATGCATGTGCAGCCCGTCCACGCCCGCCAGCGCGCCGCTGTCGATCCGTTCCAGCGGTGTTCCAAGGCGTGATCCGGGCGCAGCGGGGTCATATTTCGCATCCTCGCCCAGCGGAAGGCCGGGGTTGAAGCGCAGGCCGACATGCATGTCCTTGCCGCTTTCGCGGATCAGGGGCAGGAAACGGTCCTTGGCAGCAGGCGTGTTGAACACGATATGGTCCGACAGCGCGATGATCTCGGCCATCTCATCTGCCTTGTAGCCTGCCGAATAGGTCTCGACGATCCCGCCGTAATGTTCACGCCCCAGCCGCGCCTCCCACAGGCCCGAGGCGCAGACACCCGACAGGTAGCGGCTGACCAGCGGCGCGAGGTCCCACATCGAAAACGCCTTGAGCGCGCAGAGCACGGTCGCGCCCGACCGCGTCTGGATATCGGCGAGGATGCGCAGGTTCGCCTCCAGCCGGGCTTCATCCACCACGAAACAGGGCGAAGGGACGCGGGTCAGGTCAAACCCCCGAAACGCGCCCGGATCGCCCGCAAAAGTCTGCATTGCCATCAGAAATCGACCGGGGCCGACAGTTCGGTGAGGGTCCAGGGCAGGCCGTGCTTGTCGAGCAGGTCCATGAACGGATCGGGGTCTAGCTGTTCGGTGTTGAACACGCCTGCGCCGGACCATGTGCCTTTCAGCATCAGGGCCGCACCGATGAAGGCGGGCACGCCGGTCGTGTAGCTGACGGCTTGGCTGCCCACTTCGCGGAAACACTCCTCATGGTCGCAGATATTGTTGATGTAGAAGGTCTTTTCGCCCGACCCGTCCTGCGCAGGCCCAGTGATGATATCGCCGATATTCGTCTTGCCCTTGGTGCGTTCGCCCAGATCGCCGGGGTTGGGCAGCACGGCTTTCAGAAATTGCAGCGGGATGATCTGGTGGCCTTCATACTCTACCGGCTCGATCGAGGTCATGCCCACATTCTGCAACACGGTCACATGCTGGATATAGGCGTCGCCGAAGGTCATCCAGAAGCGTGCGCGCTCGATCTCGGGGAAGTGGGTCACGAGGCTTTCAAGTTCCTCGTGATACATCAGATACATGTTCTTGGGGCCGACCTGATCGAAGTCGAATTCGACCTTGGTGGACATGGCCGGGCTGGTGACCCAGCCGCCATTTTCCCAATGCTTCACTTCGGCGGTGACTTCGCGGATGTTGATTTCGGGGTTGAAATTGGTGGCAAACGGATGGCCGTGATCGCCGCCATTGCAGTCCAGAATGTCGATCAGCCGGATGCCCGACAGGTGATGCTTGCGCACATAGGCGGCAAAGATCGAGGTCACGCCAGGATCAAACCCCACGCCCAGCGCGGCCATCAGACCGGCCTCCCTGAACTGGTCATGCAGCTTCCACTGGTGCGAATACTCGAATTTCGCTTCCTCCGGCGGCTCGTAATTGGCGGTGTCCAGATAATGCACGCCCGTGCGCAGACACGCCTCCATCAGGGCGAGATCCTGATAGGGCAGGGCGAGGTTGACCAGCAGCGCGGGCTTGACGGCCTCGATCAGCGCGACGGTCTGGTCCACATCATCGGCGTCGATCTGATAGGTCTCGATCTCGACCCCGGTGCGGCTTTTCACGGCTGCGGCAATCGCCTCGCATTTGGACAGGGTGCGGCTTGCGACCGCGATGCGGCCGGGAAACAGGTCCGGGTTCATCGCCATCTTGTGCAGCGTGACCGAAGCCACGCCGCCCGCGCCGATGACCAGAACGTCATGTGTGTCAGCCATGAGTGTGCTCCTCGTGTTCGTAATAGGTGTAGCCGCCAAGCGCGTGGCGGTAGGTTTCCATCATCATCCGCCGCTGAGCGGGGTTCAGCGTGCCGTTCTGCACGCCACGTTCGACAATGCGCTTGAAGGCGTCAAGGCATTGCTTGGGGTCATATTCGACATAAGCCATGACCTCGGACACCGTATCGCCTTCGACCTCGTGCTGGATTTCCAGCACGCCCTCCGCGTTGAAATCCACTGTCACGATATTGGTGTCGCCAAACAGGTTGTGCAGATCGCCCAGCGTTTCCTGATACGCGCCGACAAGGAAGATGCCGATGAAATAGCGCTCGCCCGCGGTCAGTTCATGGACTGGCAGGGCATTGCCCACCCCGTCGCCCAGGACGAACTGGTCGATCTTGCCGTCGCTGTCGCAGGTGATATCCGACAAGACGGCGCGGCGGGTGGGCGTTTCATTCAGGCGTTGCAAGGGCGCGATGGGCACAAGCTGGTCAATTGCCCAGACATCGGGCAAGGACTGGAACAGGCTGAAATTCGCCCGGTAGATATCGCGATGCGCCGACAGTTCTTCCAGCACCTCTTGCGGCACATCCGGGGTCTGGGCGACCAAGTCCTTGATCCGGCCCACGATATACAGGAAAATCTGTTCGGCCCGCGCCACTTC
>SLQN01000547.1 GCA_007131465.1 Paracoccaceae bacterium | reverse complement strand
CGGGTGCGTGCGCTGCTGGACGCGGGACGGGAGGACGCGGGACGGGAGGACGCGGGACGGGGCGGCGGCTGAGGCGCGCCCGGAGGCGAAGTCAGCCTTTTCCAAGTGCAAAGACAGCGTCCAAGAGCGAGAATGCGTTGGAAGCAGTGTTCGTCGAAGTGGCGCGTAAAGGCTGGCCAGCCAACTGACCTGATCACCTGCGGTCGACTCAGACGTGGCGGGCACCTCCAAAGTGCCTGCCTCTATCGTTTCGTGGTCGGCTGTCGAGTCGAAAAATGCCCAAAGACCCATGTGGAGCATCCACTCGACTGCTACACATGGCCTGATTAGTGATCAGGCAACCTATTGTTTTTTCGAAATAATACGTAATGGCTGGGGTGGTAGGATTCGAACCTACGATACACGGTACCAAAAACCGATGCCTTACCACTTGGCTACACCCCAACCGTGTCGCGGTATTTATCCAAGCACAGGCAGGGCCGCAAGCCCTATCTGGACAGAACTCCTCAAGAAAAAAGCGTCCTGCAAGGTGCCGCTTTGCAGTTCAGGTATCAGCCCTTGCGCACCAGGCAAGTGTTCATGCCGAACCGATCGTAACGCGGGCAGGTCTGAAACAGCCCTCTTGCCAGGCGCATGATCCCGATCACGCAAAGCCAGCGCAAGCTGTCATCGGCAGTCAGGAACGACCTGCGATAAGGACCAGCCCGATTACGCTTTGCGCGATCCGTTCCAGTCCGCCCACAGTCTTTCCCAGCACCGAGTTACTCCCCCTCGTTGACACATGCTAAAGTTGCAATGCAACAATGTCTCGGCATGGGCATCGACACAAGTCCGAACCTGGCCCGCGCCCCTGCCTCGATGCAGCAGCCTGTCCGTCAGGCACTGCGACGCCGCGCAGTGAATCGGGGCAGCAGCGCCGAAAAGTCGCGCCCCTTGCCATCCTCATGCTCCACAAACTGTGCATAGAGGGCGGTTGCCTGCTGGCCGAGGGGCGTATCGGCATCCACGGACTGCGCGGCTTCCTGCGACAGGCGCAGGTCCTTGAGCATGAGTTCCGCCGCGAAGCCGGGCTTGTAGTCATTATCCGCCGGGCTTGTCGGGCCGATGCCGGGGGCAGGGCAATAGGTATTCATGCTCCAGCTTTGCCCGGAGGAGGTTGAGACGACATCGAACATCCGTGCGCGGTCCAGCCCCAGCTTGTCGGCCAGCGCGAACGCCTCGCAGGTGACGGCCATTGTCACCCCGAGAATCATGTTGTTGCAGATTTTCGCGGCCTGTCCGGCCCCGGCCGCCCCGCAATGAACGGCCTTTGCCCCCATGATCTCGAACAACGGCAGCACCACGGCAAAGGAAGCCTCTGATCCGCCTGCCATGAAGGTCAGCGTGCCTGCGACAGCGCCCCCGACCCCGCCCGAGACAGGGGCGTCAACAGCCCCCAGACCGGCGGTCTGCGCCGCCGCCGCAACCGCGCGGGCCGAGGCGACATCCACAGTCGAGCAATCGCACAGCACTGCACCGGGCCGCATCGCAGAGATCACCTGCGCCGCGACATCGCGCAGGATCGCGCCATTGGGCAGCATGGTGATCACAACATCCGCACTGCTTGCGGCTTCTGCCGCAGTTGCGGAGGGAGTCACGTCTGCGGGGCAGGGGGCTGCCGGGTCGAAACCCACAACCTCATGCCCGGCCGCCGCCAGATTGGCTGCCATCGGCCCACCCATATTCCCCAATCCGACAAAGCCGATCTTCATGTCCGCCCCTCCTCGATTTCGTGAAATTCCAGTTCATCGCGGCCCAATGGGGCCAGCATATGGTCCACCTCTGCGCCCGTAACGTCGGAAAGGCTGGCATGCTGCCAGCGCGGGCGGCGATCCTTGTCGATGATCGCGGCGCGGATGCCTTCAAGGAAATCCCCATGCTCCATCGCGCGCCAGGTGAAGCGATATTCCTGCGCCAGCGCCGCGCGCAAGGTGCTGTCGGGCCCGAGATTGCGCCGCATCGCCTGCGCGCAGGCCAACGAGAGCGGCGCGTTCCGGTGCAGCGCTTTCAGGGCCTCGGCGGCGAAGTCTCCGGGTGTGGCCTCCAACGCTGTGGCAATGGTCTGAAGGTCCGGCAGCGCAAAGACCCTGTCGATCAGGTCAGATTGCGCGGCAAGCGCCGCTTCGGGCGGAGGCGAAGGCGTCAGCACGCCCACATCGCCAGACAGGATCAGCGCCTGTTTCACCCGCTCCCACTCTGCCTGTGGCACAAACATATCCGCAAAGCCTGCGTGCAGCGCATCGCCCGGGCCCATCCGTGCCCCGGTCAGGCCCAGATAAGCCCCGAGGGCACCCGGCGCGCGCGCCAGCAGATGGCTGCCGCCCACGTCGGGCACAAGCCCGATCGCGCATTCGGGCATCGCGATCCGGGTCGTCTCGCAGACCACGCGGTGGCTGGCGTGACAACCAACTCCGACACCGCCACCCATCACGAAGCCCTGCAGGAAGCTGACGACAGGTTTGCCATATTCGGCAAGTCGCGCATTCATGCGGTATTCATCGGCCCAGAACCGGCGGCCATAGCCGAAATCGCCCGCACGGCCCGTGGCATACATCTCGGCGATGTCGCCGCCTGCGCAAAACGCCTTTTCGCCGTCGGCATCAAGGACCACCAGCGCCACCGAGGGGTCATCGGCCCAGCCGCGCAAGGCCGCGTCAATTGCGCGGCACATCTCGTAGCTTAGTGCATTCAGCGCCTGTGCGCGCGTCAGCGTGATCCGCCCGGCGCGGCCCTCGATGCGGATATGGATATCGGCCATCAGCGCGCCGCCAGCATCTGCCGGGCCACGATCAGGCGCATGATCTCGTTCGTGCCTTCCAGGATCTGATGCACCCGCAGGTCGCGTACCAGTTTTTCCACACCGTAATCGGCCAGATAGCCATAACCGCCATGCAGTTGCAGGCACTGGTCGGCGACACGGCTGCCGGCCTCGGTGACGAATTTCTTGGCCATGGCGCAGAATTTCGTCGCATCGGGCGCGCCCTGATCCAGCTTCCACGCAGCCTGACGCAAAAAGACGCGCGCGGCCTGCAACTCGATCTCCATATCCGCCAGCCGGAATTGCAGCCCCTGAAACTGGTCGAGAGTCTGCCCGAAGGCGCGCCGCTCGGCCATATACCGCAGCGTCGCATCAAGCGCGGCCTGCGCGCCGCCAAGGCTGCACGCGGCGATATTCAGTCGCCCGCCATCCAGCCCCGCCATCGCATAGCGAAAGCCCATGCCTTCCTCGCCCAAAAGCGCGCTGGCGTTCACATGGCAGTCGTCGAGCTGGACCTGCCGCGTGGGTTGCGACCGCCAGCCCATCTTGTCCTCAAGCCCCCCGAAACTCAGCCCCGGTGCCCCGTCCATCACCACAAGCGCTGAAATGCCCTTTGGCCCGTCCTCGCCCGTGCGCGCCATGACGATATACCCATCCGAATAGCCGCCGCCCGAGATGAAGGCCTTGGTTCCGTTCAGCACATAGCCGTCATTGTCACGCAGCGCGCGCGTCTTCAACGCCGCCGCATCCGACCCTGATCCGGGTTCGGTCAGGCAGTAGGACATGAAACATTCCAGACCCACGACCTTCGGCAGCAACTCGGCCCGCATCGCCTCCGACCCGTAACTGTCGATCATCGCCGCGCACATGTTGTGGATCGACAAAAAGGCCGCGACTGACGGGCAGGACTGCGACAGGGCCTCAAAGATCAGCGTGGCATCCAGCCGCGACAGTCCCGCCCCACCCGAGGCTTCGCGCACATAAAGCCCGCCAAAGCCCAGTTCCGCAAACTTCCCCCAAAGCTCTTTCGGGATCGAACCTTGCGCTTCCCAGACGCGGGCATGGGGCGCGATATGGTCCTGTCCGAACGCCTGCGCCATGTCGAAAATCGCCTGCGATTCCTCGCTCAACGCAAACTCCATACGTTCCTCCTGTTTCGCCGCGACTCCTCGCTACGGCGCAAATGTTTCAGCATTTTTGCAACCCGTGCCGGGTCGGGACCAGTTGCCGCATCCCCTTGCGCCTGCAGCTTGCCGCGCCACATCTGGTCCACATGCTCAAGGAGGGTGAAATGTTTGATTTCGATGACCGCGCCCGCGATGCCCTGACCCGGCATCATGCCCCGTCGAACCTGTCCGACCGTGTCGCACTGCGACTGGTCAAGCTGATGCGCGTCTTCGCCGATGCCTTCTTTGCGAAACGCTACGGACATCGCGCAGTGGTGCTTGAAACAGTGGCGGCGGTTCCGGGCATGGTGGGCGGAATGCTTCAGCATCTGCGGGCACTGCGGCGTATCCGCGATGATGAAGGCTGGATCCGGGAACTTCTGGACGAAGCCGAGAACGAGCGGATGCATCTGATGGCCTTTATCAAGATCGCACAGCCCAGCCTGTTGGAACGTGGACTTATCCTGCTGGGGCAAGGGGTGTTTTTCAACCTGTATTTCCTGCTCTATCTGTTCGCACCGAAAACCGCGCATCGCGTGGTCGGGTATCTCGAGGAAGAGGCGGTGATCAGCTACACGCAGTATCTTGAACAGGTCGATGCCGGGCTGGTGGACAATGTGCCCGCCCCGAAAATGGCGATCGACTACTGGAACCTGCCCGCCGATGCGCGACTGCGCGAGGTGATCATCGCCGTGCGCGCGGACGAGGCCGGGCATCGCGACAAGAACCACGAATATGCCGATGACATCGCTTCGGGTCGCCGCGACTGACATCTGCTTTCGTCCGCGCCCGGATATCTTGCAGGTGTGATCAGGTGCAAAGCGCGACGAGAGGGCCGCAGAGGCCCCCTCGCTGTGCCTCAGTCCATCGCCTTGAAGTTGAAGGCCGCGCCTTCCTTGATCCCGCTGGGCCAGCGCGATGTCACGGTCTTGGTGCGGGTGTAGAAGCGGAATGCATCCGGCCCGTGCTGGTTGAGATCGCCAAAGCCGGATTTCTTCCAGCCCCCGAAGGTGTGATAGGCCAGCGGCACGGGAATCGGCACATTGATCCCCACCATCCCGATATTGATGCGGTTGGCGAAATCGCGCGCTGTGTCGCCATCGCGGGTGAAGATGGCCGTGCCATTCCCGTATTCATGGTCCATCGCCATGCCGATCGCGTCTTCATAGGTCTTGGCGCGCACCATCGACAGGACCGGGCCGAAAATTTCCTGCCGGTAGATATCCATGTCCGTGGTCACATTGTCGAAAAAATGCGGGCCGACAAAAAACCCGTTTTCATAGCCCTGCAGGCTGAAACCGCGCCCATCAACCACCAGTTCCGCGCCCTGATCGATACCGGTCT
>SLQN01000239.1 GCA_007131465.1 Paracoccaceae bacterium | reverse complement strand
TACCACCGCCCCCGCGGCGCAATGAGCTTCGCAGGCACCGACGCCAACACGCTGGTGCAAGTCGGCCCTGAACCGAACGTCGCCGCCGACCTGACAGAGTTGACCGAGGGGATGCAGATCACGGCGCAGAACGTTGCGGGTTCCCTCGACCATGACCGCGACGCGCTCCTTGGGGTCTTCGCGCGGTTTCTGCCAGTGGGTTTCTACTACCGCACCTTCATGGGGCCGACGCGGCATGCGTGGCTGAAGCTGTGGGAGCCGTTGATCCGTGCGAAGGCCGGTCTGGGTGTGATCGCCCCCGACGCCCCCGCGATCCCGGTCGACAAGTCGACACTGCATTGCGACGTTGCGGTCATCGGCGGCGGCCCGGCGGGGATGCACGCGGCGCTGGACGCGGCGGGCGCGGGTGCGGATGTGCTTCTGGTGGACGATCAACCGGAGTTGGGCGGGCATCTGGCCTATGCCGCTGACACAAGCGCGGGCGAGGGGCTAAGCGCCAAGGTCGCCGCCCACCCAGGCATCCGCATCCTGACGGACACAGTCTGTAGCGGGATATTCGAGGACAACTGGCTGGCCCTGTCGCGCGCGAACCGGCTGTGGCGGCTGCGGGCAGGGCGGGTCGAGCTGGCGGCGGGCGGGATTGACCAGATCGCGGTGTTTCGCAACAACGACCTGCCGGGCATCCTGACGGTGGGCGGCGCGCGGCGGTTGCTGCACCTCTACGGGGTTGTGCCGGGGCAGCGGGTCGTTGTGCTGGCTGCGTCACCTGCAGGCTACGCGGTTGCGCGCGAGTTGTGCGCGGCGGGCGTCCCGGTCGGCGCGATCATCGACCCGATACCCGGTGGGTGCGGCACTGCACCCGAGGGCGTCGCGGTGATCGCGGGCGGGATCGAGGCAGCCAACGGGACCCGCCACATCACGGGCGTCCATGTCGCGGGGCACGACCTGCGGTGCGACGCATTGGTGGTCGCAGCGGGGCAGATGCCCGCGTGGCATCTGCCGTGTCAGGCGGGCGCGCGTCTGAGGGTGCGGGCAGAGGGCTTCGGCTTTGACCTGGAGGATCGGACGATTTCGCTGGCTGGCGTGCTTGCAGGCGAGGGGGACGATCAGCCGGCAATGCTGCCGTTGCAGCCGCACGCAAAGGGCAAGGATTTCATCGATCTTGACGAGGATTTGCAGATCAGGGATATCCGCAACGCGATCCACGAAGGCTACCGCGAACTGGAACTGGTCAAGCGGTTTTCAACAGTGGGCATGGGCCCGTCGCAGGGGCGGCACTCGGCGCTGCCCACCGCGCGGATCTTGGCCGCCGAAACCGGGCGCGATCTGGGCCAGATCGGCGTGACGACCGCGCGCCCGCCCACTGCGCCCGAAACGCTGGGCGCATTGGCAGGACCGCATACGACGCCCGAACGGCGCAGCTCACTCGACCGCGTGCACCGCGCACTCGGTGCCGAAATGCGGCCCGTAGGCACCTGGTGGCGGCCTTACGTCTATGGCACCGGGAATCGCTTGGCCCGTATCGCCGAGGAGGTGCGCTCTGTGCGCGAGCGGGCAGGGGTGCTCGATGTCTCTACCCTTGGCAAGCTGGAAGTGCGCGGGCCGGATGCGGGGGCGTTCCTTGATCGGATCTACACCATGGCGCACGTGAAACAGCCCATCGGCAAGGTGCGCTATTGCCTGATGCTGAACGAGATGGGCACCGTGATAGACGACGGTGTCGCCCTGCGTCTGGCTGAGGATCGTTTCTACGTCACCGCCACCACCGGGGCGGTCGGGCGCGTCTATACCGAGATGGCGTTCTGGAACGCGCAATGGCGGATGGATGTCGATGTGGTGAACCTGACGGCGGGCTTTGCCGCGTTGAACATCACCGGCCCGCAGGCCCGCGTGGTGGTCGAGGGCCTTTCGGGAGACATGGATTTCAGCCGTGAGGGCTTCGCCTATCTGACGGGTCGCAGCGGCACGGTTGCGGGCGTTCCTGTCCACGTCATGCGCATCGGCTTCACCGGCGAGCTGAGTTTCGAGCTGCATTGCCCGGCCAGCCGCGCTCAAGATTTGTGGGATGCGGTGATGGCGGCGGGGCAGCCTCATGGGCTGCGCCCTTATGGTCTGGAGGCGAGCCGTATCCTGCGCCTGGAGAAAGGGCACATCTTGATCGGGCAGGACACCGACGCGCTGACATCGCCGCACGAACTGGGCTTTGGCTGGGCGATCTCGAAGACGAAGCCGTTCTTCATCGGCAAACGCGCGCTGGAAATGCGGCAGAGGCTGGGGCCGACGCGCAGACTGGCCGCCTTGTCCTTCCTGGAAGGGGCGGGTGTGCCGGGCGAAAGCTGCCTCGTCTTGAAGGACGGGTATCCGGTGGGGCATGTGACCTCGTCAGCGCACTCACCCACGTTAGGCCATGGCATCGCGCTGGCCTTTGTCGCGGCCGAAGATGCGGTGCCCGGTCGGACCATAAAGATCCGGGGGCGCGATGGGCGGATGGTCGAAGGCGAAGTCTGTGACCACGCCTTCGTCGATCCCGAAGGCGCGAGGCAGCAGATATGATGCGGGTTGTTCCCCTGTCTGACCGGGGCATGGCGGCGGAATGCGAGCCGCTTCTTGGTGGCGACGGGTCCGTGCGGTTGCAGGACCTGACGGCCTGCGCACGGTTTGGATTGAAGGGCCCCGGCGCCGATACCTGGTTCGCGTCGCAGGGGGACTTGCCCGAAATCAATCGCTGGACGCAGCGCGCGGGTGCGCGGCTGCTGCGGCTGGGCGCGCGTGATCTCATGATCCTGGCAGAACCCGACAGACCCGAGACCGTAGACGCGATTCGTGCGACATGGGAGGCTTGGGGACAGGGCCATTCGAGCTGGCGCGAGGAAACATGGGCATCGCTACGCCTTACCGGCCCTGCTGTCTGGGACGTGGCCGCGCGGCTGACCGCCGTCGACCTGCGGCGCAAGGCCTTCGCGTCTGACGCGATCCTGCAAACCCGCTTCGCCCATGTCGATGCCGTGCTGCTGCGCGCAAGTCCAGCGTCAGACGCGGGCCTCGACATTCTCTTCGATATCGCAGCGACTGCGCAGGTCGTTCACGACATTGCATCCGCCATCCGCCGCCATGGAAGGTTCGGATAACATATGTCAATTTGCATTCAAAACTGATCCAGCGCGCGCATCTAGCGTATCCGTCTTGATCAAGCTGCTTTCGGTGTCCATTTGCGGTCTTGCTGGACGAGTGCGTTGGCCAGTGCGATCATCTTTCGCATGAGCGCTGTCAGAGCAACTTTCGGGGGGGCGGCCTGGATCATGGTCTGGTATCTCTGTCGCAGATCCGGGGTATGACGGGCGGGGACGAGCGCGGGCATGTAGAGCGCATCGCGCAGGAGTTTACGTCCGCCCTGGATGAAGGCGGTGCCACGGTCGCCATGAGAGCGCCATTGATGGAGTGGCAGTCATGCCCTCACTCCCGAACGAGGCTTCCATCAGGCGCCTGATCGGTGCCGTGCTGTTCGAGCAGAACGACGAATGGCAGACCGCCAGCCGCTACATGATGTGCGAAGCCTTCGCCCAGATCGACAAGGAGGAGATCGACCCCATTCTCAGCATAACCACAAAAGCCCCCTGATCATGACCTCAGGCCACCCGGGAATTTACACCACCTCGGCGGACGCGACCGTCCCCTCCATATCTCTAAAACCGAGGCCATCAAGCAGATCGGCCCTTGGAAATCGATGCGAGAGGTCGAATGGGAAACCATCAAATGGGTCGATTGGTATAACAATCGCCGGCTGCCCGGCCCCATCGGTACATCCCGCCCGCAGAAGCAGAGAAGGCGTGTCTCGTGCAAACCTGAACACACTCGATATGGTCGCGTGAAAATGAATAAATCACCCTCTGACAAACCCGGGGCAGTTCAGATTGCCGACCGCCTGACCCCATGTGATCACGCCTTGCGGTACTTCGCATCCACCTCGTTGATTGCATTCACGTTCCCCGCAGAGCGTCCCTTGGGGTCGAAGACGGTGCCCAGATAGGCGTCTGCGATATCCTTGGCAAGTTCGGTTCCCACGACCCGTGCGCCCATGGTGATGATCTGCGCGTTGTTTGACGTTGAAGCTTTAGCGGCAGAATATGTGTCGTGGCATTGCGCGGCGCGGATGCCCGGCAAGTTATTGGCGGCCATCTGGACTCCAATACCAGTGCCACATACTAAGATGGCGCGGTCATATACCCCGGCGAGCAGATCCGTCGCGACCCGCTCCGCCATATGGGCATAGAACACGTCCGGACCGGAATCAGTCCGCGACACGTCGAATACATCATGCGCGTCTTTCAGGTGGTCGACCAGAACCTTGGCCAGACCTTCGCCAGCACTGTCGCCTGCGATTGCAATTTTCATACTTTTTCCTTTCAGGTTTCGATGGTCTTGGCACATCTGTTCAAGATGTCGAGATAGCCTTCGACATTCCACGCAGCGCGCCCGATGAACAGCCCGTCCACATGCGGGCACTGGATCAATTCTTGGCAATTGCCGGAGTTCACCGACCCGCCATAAAGACATGGCACCTTTCGACCCAGAACATCACCAGCGACGGCGATGATCTCGGCCTGTCTTGCATCGGCGTAATCCGAGGTTGCCGGGATACCATCATCGCCGATGGCCCAGACCGGTTCATAGGCAAGCAGGATCGGGGCGGTATTCTTTACTTCCGCCAAATTCGCGAGCGCGCCGCGTACCTGCGCCTCAAGCACCGTTTGCGCCCGACCCGCGTTGCGTTCGGCCAGCGTCTCGCCGATGCAGATCAGCGGCGTCAGGCCATGACGCACTGCCGCCTCGACCTTCAACCCCACGGTCATATCTGTTTCGCCGAAATACTCGCGGCGTTCGGAATGGCCCAGTTCGACCATGTCCAGCCCGCAATCGGTCAGCATGGGGGGGGACACTTCGCCCGTCCAGGCACCGCTATCGGCCCAATGCATGTTTTGTGCGCCCACCTTGACCGACGTATCAGCAAGGACCGCCCTGACCTCGCGTAGCACTGTGAAGGGCGGGATGACAAAGCGCTGGATGCGACGGTCGCGCGCGCTATCCGCTGCGGCCAGCGCGGTCGCGAAGGCCTGCGCCTCGGCCAGAGTTTTGTTCATCTTCCAGCTTGTGCCTATCCAGTAGGGTGCGGCTCTCATGTCGTGGCCTCCTTGGGCGGTGCGATTGTCAGGGGAAGACCTGCCGCCGTCATGGCGGCAAAACTGTCCTGCGCAGGCAACTGGTCTGTGATGATGCTGCTGAATTCGCTGAGGTCGGCGAGCTTGTGCAACGCCGC
>SLQN01000206.1 GCA_007131465.1 Paracoccaceae bacterium | reverse complement strand
GCGGGTTGAGGATCGGCTCTCTGGCCTCCTCGCCCGGCTCGAAGCGGTCACCGATCAGAAGGTTGGTATCGATATGGCCCATGTAAAGACCTCCCTTGGGTTATTTGCCCCCGCCCGCGATCTCGGAGCCGCCGCGGGTCAGGTAATAGGCGATGAGGATGGGGACGAAGGTGGTCACGAAAACAACGATCGCAACGACATTGGTTACCGGACGCTGGCGCGGACGCACGAGTTCGTTCAGCATCCAGATCGGCAGGGTGCTTTGCTGGCCCGCCGTGAAGGTGGTGACGATCACCTCGTCGAAGGAAAGCGCAAAGGCCAGCATCCCGCCTGCCAGCAGTGCCGAGCCCAGATTGGGCAGCAGGACATGGCGGAAGGTCTGAAATCCGTTCGCGCCCAGGTCCAACGATGCCTCGATGATCGACCCCGACAGCCGGCGAAACCGCGCCACGGCATTGTTGTACACGATGACGATGCAGAATGTCGCGTGGCCCAGAACGATGGTCCATGTGGAAAACGGGATTTCCATGATCGCAAAGGCCGAGCGCAGCGACATGCCGGTGATGATGCCGGGCAGTGCGATGGGCAGGATGATCAGCAGCGAGATCTGATCGCGCCCGAAGAAGCGGCTGCGCGCCATTGCCGCGGCGCAGAGCGTGCCCAGGATCAGCGCCATCACGGTAGAGATCGCCGCCACCCTGAGCGACAGATAGAGCGGCGGCCAGACATCGGCCCGGTTCCAGGCGACAGCAAACCATTGCGTGGTCAGGCCCGGCGGCGGGAACTGGTAGGTCCGCTCGTCGGTGGTGAACGCATAGAGGAAGATCAGCGCGATCGGCAGGTGCAGGAACAGCAGGCCCGCAATCGCGCTGATCGTCAGGGCAAGGGGCGGACGATTTTCAGAGGGCATCGAACGCTCCTTTCCGCCGCGCTATGGTCAGATAGATCAGCATGATGATAATGGGGACAACGGCGAAGGCCGCCGCCAGCGGGATGTTCCCGGCCGTGCCCTGCAACTGATAGACCGCCTGCCCGATGAAGCGCCGCGACGACCCCACGATCTGCGGAATGATGTAATCGCCCATCGTCAGTGAAAAGGTAAAGATCGAGCCGGCGATGATGCCGGGCATCGCCAGCGGAAAGACGACCGTGCGGAAGGTCTGAAGCCTGGACGCGCCCAGATCGGCCGAGGCTTCGAGCATCGATTGCGGCACGCGCTCCAGCGCGGCCTGCATCGGCAGGATCATGAAGGGCAGCCAGACATAGAGGAACACCAGCCAGGTGCCGATATAGGATGTCGACAGCGAGTTTCCCCCGATCACCGGCAGCGCCAGGATGCCGTTCAGAACCGCCGAGGCACCGATCAAGTCCGTGGCCCAGGTGATGATCCCCTCGCGCGCAAGGATCAGTTTCCAAGCATAGACCTTGACCAGATAGGACGACCAGAGCGGCAACATCACGCCCAGATAGAACAGCGCCTTCCAACTGCCGCGCGCGTAGCGGGCGGCATAATAGGCGATGGGAAAGCCGATGACCGCAGCCCCCAGGGTCACCGCTGCCGCCATGGTAACGGTACGGATGATTATATCCATGTTCGCCGGGCGCAGAAGTTCCAGGTAGGTGCGCAGCGTGAATTCGCGCACGATCAGGCCGGAAAACTCGTCGATGGAGTAGAAGCTTTGCAGCAAGAGCGCCGCCAGCGAGCCCAGGTACACCACCGTCAGCCAGCCCAGCGGCAAGATTAGCAGCACGACAAGCAATATTTCCGGCCGGCGCCAGAACAGCGCCGAAAGCCTGTCGCCGATGCCGCGCTGGGGCAGGATCGCGGTCGCCTGCGGTGTCGGGCTGGTGCTGTCGATGGCAGCGAGCGACATCAGCCCTCCTCCATCACATGCAGCACGGTGTCGTCCCAGCTCAGGCCCACCTCGGCCCCCTGTTCGGGCACCTTCAGGCCCTTGCCGACAAAGGCCGTGATCTCGCCGCCCGGAACCGCCAGAATGACCCGCGTACCCGCGCCGATATAGCGCAACGCCGTCACCGTTCCGCGCGCGCGCGCGTTGCTTTCGACGATGTGCACGGCTTCGGGGCGCAGGCTTGCCCAGCGGGCAGGTGCGCCGAAGCTGCGCGCCATATCGGGCGAAAGCACATTCGATGACCCCACGAAATCGGCCACGAAATGGGTGCGCGGGCGGTCGTAAATCTCGGCGGGCGTGCCGATCTGGGCGATCCGGCCCTCGTTGAACACGGCCACGGTATCGGCCATCGACAGCGCCTCGCCCTGATCGTGGGTCACGAAAACGAAGGTGATGCCCAGTCGCCGTTGCAGGGCTTTCAACTCGTCCTGCATCGCCTCGCGCAGCTTGAGGTCCAGCGCGCCAAGGGGCTCGTCAAGCAACAGCACGCGCGGCTCGTTCACCAGTGCGCGCGCGAGCGCCACGCGCTGGCGCTGCCCACCCGACAATTCGCCGGGTTTGCGCGCGCCGTAGCTGTCCAGCTTGACCAGCGCCAGCAACTCGTCGGCCTTGCCGTAGCGGGTGCGCTTGTCGACGCCCTTGACCATCAGCCCATAGGCGACATTGTCGCGCACATTCATATGCGGAAACAGCGCATAATCCTGAAAGACGGTGTTCACGTTGCGCCGGTTGGGCGGGATCATGCTGACATCCTGCCCAAAGATGCGGATCATACCGCCGCTGGGCTTCTCGAACCCCGAGATCAGCCGCAGGCAGGTGGTCTTGCCCGATCCCGACGGGCCGAGCATGGCAAAGAACGACCCCTCAGTGATGCTCAAATCCACGCCATCGACCGCCCGGACCGATCCGAAGTGGCGGGAAACATTGGCGAATTCTACAGCATTTATCATGAGATCTTCCGGGGTATGTTAGGGTGAGACCCCCGCTTGCGCGGGGGTTCAGGCCGTGATGCGGTGTGGTGAGGAAAGCGGCCCCGCGACAGCAGGGCCACCCAGGCCGATGGCCTGTCAGCGCCCGCCGATCACGCCGATATAATCCGATACCCAGCGGTAGTAGGGCACGCATTCGTCCTGGCTTTCGCAGCGCGTGACCGGGGTTGTCCAGAAGCGGATGCGCTCGAAATCATCAAAGCCGTTGCGGGTGCATCCCTCAGCGGTCTGCATGCCGCGCCCGTCGGTGCAGGCGGCCGGCACTACCGGGTTGGCGCCGAACCAGACCGACAGATCGGCCTGAAGGTTCGAGGCCAGCGTGTGCTCCATCCACAGGTAGGCGCAATTGGGGTTCTCGGCATCGACATGCATCATCGTGGTGTCGGCCCAGCCCGTTGCCCCCTCGACCGGAATGACCGACGCCACCGGCACGCCATCGGCCTGCAACAGGTTCACCTGGAAAGGCCAGGTGCCCGACGCCGCCATGCCTTCGTTGCGGAAATCGTCCATCTGGATAAAGGCGTCATGCCAGTAACGCGCGGTCAGCGTGCGCTGTACGCGCAGAAGGTCCAGCGCGGCGTCATACTGCTCTTGGTTCAGTTCGTACGGCGAAACGATTCCCAGTTCGGGCCGGTGATACATCAGGTATTGCGCGGCATCGGCAACATGGATCGGTCCGTCATAGGCCTGCACGCGGCCCCGGTTCGACTGCCCGTCGGGCAAGGTCATTTCCTCGAACACCACGTTCCAGCTTGTGGGCGGCTGATCGCCGAACACCTCGGTGTTGTACATCAGCACGTTCGGGCCCCACTGATAAGGCACGCCGTAATGCACCCCGTCGACCACATACCAGGGCGCGTTTTGCAATCGCGGGTCGACCGTGTTCCAGCTGGGGATCAGCGACAGGTTGACCGGTTGCACCCGCCGCCCGGCGACAAGGCGCAACGAGGCATCGCCCGAGGCGGTGACCAGATCGAACCCGCCCTCGTTCATCAGCGCCACCATCTCGTCCGAGGTGTTGGCGGTCTTGATATTGACCATGCAGCCCGTCGCCTGCTCATAGCTTGTCACCCAGTCAAAGGCCTCCATCGTCTGGCCGCGTTCGATGTAGCCGGGCCATGCGACGATATTCACCTGACCTTCGGGCGCGCCAAGCTCTGCGATCTGCGCCAGGGCGGGCGACAACGCAGTAAAGGCCACAAGCGCCGTCGTTCCCATCAATTTTAGCTGCCTCATCATTGTGCTCCCCATTGGTTTGGCCGGACTGCCCGACCCTGCGTCATTGTTGCGTGGAACACTATTGCGGCACCGATGCTTCGCAATATCAAAATCATGAATAAAGCCATCGGTTTTACCGATGGCTCGGCGAATGCAACCGGAAACCGCCAACAATCGCATCTTTTCATTGAGTTGATTGCGATCAGCGTCCCGGGAGAGTGGATTGCGCGACCTTGACGAAATTTCGCGCAGGCTGGCTGACCGGCGCGCCGCGCCGCCATGCCAACCCCACCTGCACCGAGGGCAGATCACCCGAAACATCGCGGATCTCGATTCGGTCGCCCTCCAGGGACCATGGCCGGTAGACCAGGCTGGGCAAGATCGCCATGCCCGCACCCGTCGCCACGAGGCTGCGCACGGCCTCGACCGAACGCGTGCGGAAAGCAATGGTCGGCTTGACCTCCATCGCCGCCATCAACTGGCGCATGCCTTCCTCGATCTCGTCGACCATCAGCTGAATTAGCGGCTCGCCGACCAGTTGCTCCATCGCGATCGAATCCGCCTGCCCCAGCGGATGACCCAGCGGCAGCCACAACCGGTAGGGTGACACGAGCAGTGTTTCGACATGCAGCGCCATGCGGTCGCGGATCGACGATGTCAGCAACACCGCCACATCCAGTTCACCCCCGATCAGCAGATGCTGAAGGTATTCGCCGCTGTCCTCGATCACGCTCAACTCGACCTTCGGATACGCCCGACGGAACCGCGACAGGATATCCGACAAGACATAACCTGCCACCAACGAGGTAACCCCCAGCGCAAGCCGCCCACCCGCCTGTTCGACCTCGTCACGAAAGGCAAAGCGGGCGTTGGACACATCGCTCAGGATCTGGCGAGCATGACGCAGGAACAGGCTGCCCCGGTGGGTGATCTCCAGCCCCCAGGCCTGACGATCGAAAAGCTGGACGCCCAGATCGTTTTCAAGCGCCCTTATCGCCTCGGTGACAGAGGATTGCGAGATCGACAACGCCCGCGCCGCCCCCGTAACCGAGCCCTGCTCGGCGGCGGCGACGAAGAACTGGAGTTGACGCAGCGTGAAGGCCATGCACGCACTCTAGTGCTTCAGCGCCGATCCGCCAGCAGAAGAAACGCGGTGGTTCCAAAGATCTGAACTGCAGGGACAAGGCAATTTCGCGCGCAACAGCAG
>SLQN01000184.1 GCA_007131465.1 Paracoccaceae bacterium | reverse complement strand
CGTGGCTATGCGCCGCTGAACGGTGTTGTCGCGCAATTTGCCTGGCGCGATCTGGGCGCGCGCGAAGACAGCCGTAAAACCATGCAATTCTGGATGAAACCGCTATGAAGATTGCCGCCGCCGCCTATCCGCTGGATTTCCTGCCCGACTGGGCCGCCTATGAGGCCAAGCTCAGCGACTGGGTTGCGCGCGCCGCAGGTGATGGCGCGGACCTGCTGGTCTTCCCGGAATATGGCGCGATGGAACTGGCCAGCCTTGGCGGGCGCGACGTTGCCGCAGACATCGAGACCGCGCTGCAGGAAGTGATGCGCCACGAAGGCGCTGTGATCGCTCTGCATGAACGGCTCGCGGCCACGCATGGGGTGCATATCCTTGGCGCAAGCGGCCCGGCGATGGCGCAGGCCGCGCGCCCCGTCAACCGCGCCATTCTCTATGGCCCGGACGGCAGGATCGGCCATCAGGACAAGCAGATCATGACCCGGTTCGAGCGTGAGGTCTGGGACATCGCCCCCGGCGAGGGGTTACATCTGTTCGATACGGCGCTGGGCAGGATCGGGGTCATCATCTGTTATGACAGCGAATTTCCGTTGCTGGCGCGCGGATTGGCCGAAGCAGGCGCAGAAATCCTGCTGGTCCCGTCCGCGACCGAGGCGCTCTCGGGCTATACCCGCGTCAAGGTGGGCGCGATGGCGCGGGCGCTGGAAAACCAGTGCGTGGCGGTGCATGCGCCAACTGTCGGGCCGGCGGAATGGTGTCCGGCGGTGGACGCCAATACCGGGGCGGCGGCCCTCTATGGCCCGCCTGATCTGGGGTTTCCCGAGACCGGTATTCTTGCGCAGACCGCCCTCAATGCCCCCGGATGGGCGATGGCAGAGGTCAGCCTGGACACCATCGCCCGCGTGCGCCGCGAAGGCGCGGTTTTCAATCACCGGCATTGGGATGAACAGCACAACCGCTTGAGCGCGCCTGTCCAAATCATCAAACACGCATAATTCGCTTGAAAACCGGGCAAAATGGACGCATTTAACCCGCGCGCACCACACAGGGCGTGTTTCACCAAGATGGAGTGACCATGGCCAAGGAAGAACTGCTCGAATTCCCCGGTGTCGTCAAGGAACTCCTGCCAAATGCGACATTTCGGGTCGAGCTGGAAAACGGCCATGAGATCAACGCACATATGGCAGGCAAGATGCGCAAGAACCGCATCCGGGTTCTGGTCGGCGACAAGGTGCAGGTGGAAATGACCCCCTATGACCTGACCAAGGGTCGTATCAACTATCGCTTCAAGTAAGCCATGCGCCTGATCCTCGGCTCTGGCAGTCCGCGCCGCAGGGAAATCCTCGCGGCAATCGGAGTCGTGCCGGATGCGATCGAGGCCGCCGATATCGACGAGTCACCGCTGCGCGGCGAATTGCCCCGGCCCTATTGCGAACGTGTCACCCGCGCGAAACTGGACGCCATTTCATCCGACCCCGATGATATCGTGCTGGCTGCGGATACGACCGTCGCGCTGGGGCGGCGCATTCTGGGCAAGCCGGACAGTGCGGCACAGGCGGCGGAATTCCTCCTGAAACTTTCGGGGCGCAGGCATCAGGTGATCACGGCCATCGCCCTGCGGCGCGGTGGGCAGCACTGGACGCGCACGCAAGTGACTGCGGTGAAGATGAAGCGCCTTTCGGATGATGAGTTGAACGCTTATCTCGCGTCTGGCGAATGGCAGGGCAAGGCGGGCGGTTATGCCATTCAGGGCAGGGGCGGGGCCTTTATCCCGTGGATACAGGGGTCCTATACCGGGGTCATGGGCCTGCCCGCGATGGAAACCGCGCAACTGCTGCGCACAGCCGGGCTGAGATGGGCATGAAGGGCAGTGTCATCGCGCTGGACCACTACAACGGCCGCGAAGCTGCGGCGCTGATGGTCGATGGTCAACTGGAAGACATCCTGATCGCCGCAAGCGACGTGGCCCTTGCGCCCGAAACCCTGTGCCGTGGCAAGCTGGGCCGCCCGGTAAAGGGTCTGGGCGGGGCGTTTGTCGATCTGCCTGACGGCTCAAGCGGGTTCCTGCGCCAGACCAAGGGCCTGCGCCCCGGCGCGCCGGTTCTGGTGCAGGTCACGGGGCTTGCCGAAGACGGCAAGGCCGTGCCGCTGACCACGCGGCTATTGATGAAAAGCCGCTTTGCCATCGTCACTCCGGATGCGCCGGGGCAGAATGTCTCGCGCCAGATCAGCGACGCAGGCGAGGTGCGGCGTATTGCAGATTGTGCTGCGCAGGCCATGGCCGGGGCCAACCCGACGCTGGGGCTGATTCTGCGCTCGGCCTGCGAAACGGCGGATGATGCGGAGATCATCGAGGACATCATCCGCATGCGCGCCCTTGCCGAAGCGATTCTGGCCGATCTCGATGGCCCGCCCGAGATCCTGCTCGATGCCCCGACGCCGCATCTTGCTGCCTGGCGCGACTGGCCGGAGTCTGACACGGTCGATGATGCTGCGGGTAGTTTCGCACGCCATGGCGTGACCGAAGCCATCGACGCGTTGCTGCAACCGGAAATCGCCCTGCCGCGCGGCGCGTCGATGGTGGTGGAACCGACCCGCGCCCTGGTTGCCGTGGATGTAAATACCGGCCCCGATACCAGCCCTGCGGCCGGGCTGAAGGCCAATATCGCCAGCATCCGGGAATTGCCGCGCCAGTTGCGGCTTCGGGGCCTTGGCGGGCAGGTCGTGATCGACCTTGCCCCGTGCCCCAAAAAGGACCGCCAGATCATCGAGCAGACCCTGCGCGCCAGTTTTCGCAGCGACGGGCGCGACACGGTTCTGGCAGGCTGGACACCGCTGGGCAATTTCGAACTGACCCGCAAACGCGACCGCATACCCCTGGCCCGGTTGCTGGAATGACCTGCCCGATCTGCCGCAAGGGGGTCGTGGCCGCCTATCGTCCGTTCTGTTCGCGGCGCTGCGCTGATGTCGACCTCGCCCGCTGGCTGCGCGAGGATTACGTCATTCCGTCTCCGCTGGCAAACCCCGATGACCCAACGCCCGAGGACGGCGAAAACGAGGACCCCCGGTAGAGTGTGTCTTGTCTGATCAGATTCGGGATTCTCATTGGTTTACTTCTGCGATTCCCGTCCAGAGAGGCAGATATGGGGGTCAGATATGGGCAAACCGTATCCTGTTGAGTTGCGCACACGAGCAGTTGCGCTGGTTGAGCAGGGCATCAAAGCCATGTTTACCAAGCAGGAAACACCGGCACGACCGACACCTTTCGGCCTTTCGCCCGCACAGATCATTGCTGTCAAACACGTCACGAAGGCATTCTGGCCACAATCAGTGAAGTCGAACATGGAGCACGCAGTCGGAACATCTATCTCTCGGCAGAGAGGTTAAACATCCGGATGTGGGCACCGTTTTCGACTGATATCTGCACCCCATCCCGACCGTGTTCCATCGCGAAAGCAAGGAATGCCAGGGGCCGCCCGTTGATCGTTCCGAAGACGGCGGCACCATCGAAAAGAAGCTCAAGCGCGATCGTTTCGTCCGGGTCTATCGTCCCCTGAATGATGGAAGGCCGGGCGAGAGGCTTTGCTGGCCCGCCTGCATAATCCAGACGGACGACACCAGTGCCCGCGTCCACGGTAAGTTCAGCACCTGGCTCTCCGTCATCCGTGACCCGAGTCGCGATGCGGATCAGCCCACCATCTGGCGCGTCAACTATCGCAGACAGCAACACGGCGCGCCCATCGGCCGAAAAACTGGTTTGCGCTGTATTCCCGCCTTCGTTCAGCGTTTGCGAGAACCGGTCCGCGAATGGCTGCGCGAATTTCTGGCAGAGGGCACGAGGGTCAGCCTCACATAGTGCCAACTTCGTTGCAGGCGTCAGGACATGAACCCAGCCCGATTCATGGCGCTCCTGCTCATCGCGTATTTCATCCGCGATGATCCCGATTGCGATCAGGTCGCCCTCGGGTCCGCGCGCGAGAGTCGGCGCACGATAGGTGGCGAGGATGTCCAACTGCCGGGGTTTGGTGTCATCCGGCACAAAGCGGGTTCCGTCGAACGACCCCAGCCAGTACAGGGTGCGCGCAGGCACGCCTTCGACGACCGGGGTGCCCATCAGCATCCATCGCTCGCCAATCTCCAGCAAGACAGGCAATTCCCAATACTGGCCGGGCATCTCTGTGCCGCCCGTATCAAACAGGCCTGCACGCTCCCATGTTTCACCATCCTCCGAGCGATAAGTATAGACCAGAGATTCAGTGTGGTCGCTGGACCCTGTGCCGATCAGCATGAGCCAGCCATTGTCGGTACGGACGACCCAAGGATCGCGCATGTCCTGAAGCTCGGGAGGTGTGTCATGGTCCACCACCTTTTCGAGGCGCAAGCTGCCATTCTCATCCGCCTCAGCAAGTCCGATCCCGGCCCAGTTCCCATTCACGCCGGTATACAAGACCGATGGTGGATCGTGGTCAGGAATCCAGTTGCCCACCCAGACGCCCCGACGGTCAAAACCCGTTGTGGGCATCAGTGCCGGCTTCTGTCGTTCCCAGACAGCCAGATCAGCCGAGGTCTGATGACCCCAGACGATGTCACGCCAGAAAGCGCCATTCGGATTGGCTTGATAGTACAGATGCCACAGGTCATCGCGCCAGGTCAGCGCATGCGGCTCGTTCGCCCAGCCGGTTGCGCCCAGCGTAAAGCTGCGGGGCCGGTCGGGATCACCTGAAAACCAGCTTTCGGGGGTGTCCAGATCCGGGGTGGTGCCGGGTGCTTGGCCCGGCGTCACCGGATCGGCCGTTTGTCGGAACGTAACCCGGCCCATCACGCCATTTATCGCGCCCAAAGGGTGCGTGCCCTGCTGGAAACCTGCATCGAGCGCCCGGCCAACAGCGAAAAGTCCGTCAATCCGGTCGGGGACGTCGCCATTGGCTTGCGCCACTTCCTCACCGTCCACCCGCAGGCGCAGCGTTTTGCCATCATAGTCGCCTGCAACATGAACCCATTCTCCGACAGGCAAGGGATCATTGCCCGCGACCCTCAGGCCGCCCAACCTGATCTCGGGTTGCCGCCAACGGTTGAGGCCCAGGAGAAAGCCATTTTCCGCCAAATAGAGGATGGCCGCTGTGTCCCCGGGCGGAGAGGCAAGCGCGAGCCATGACCCTGCCGCGAGCCCATCTGAAGGCGCCAGTGATACGCTGTGATCCGCCTCCAGCCAGTTGGAGTTGCCGTCAAACCGGAAGGTTGTTGATTGCCACTGAGATTTGACCCGGCAACAGCAGAAATTGTCATTGAAAATTGACCCATGTGCAACCTTGCTCCGGCTTGAACCAGCTGGGGGCAAATGGAGTGATCG
>SLQN01000339.1 GCA_007131465.1 Paracoccaceae bacterium | reverse complement strand
GCGTCGATATTGGTCTTGGAATAATCCAGCCGCATCTCTCCGGCATCCACGCTGAAATCGTCAGCGCGCTCCGCAGCCTTGAACAGGTCGAGAATATGCCGCCCTTCACAGGCGCGCTGATGTTTCGCAAGATCGCTCCAGATGCTCATTGCCTGTCCTTGTCTTCATGTTGCCGCATGCGGCTTGCTTCAGGCGGCCCAATGCACCTGCGCCTGATCCAGAACGCAGGCAATCGGTGCCTCGCGCGGTGAAAGCTTCGCCGCCCGTTCCACCGCCGCGCGCTTCTCGGCCCCTGTGATCAGAACATGCACCCGCAGCGCGGACTGCAAGACGGGCGCGGTCAGTGTGATGCGCGGCTCGCCTGCAGCATTTGCCCGCATCGCCATCAGCGCAGGCGCATCGGCGCGCAATGCCGCGTCGAGATTGTCCGCGCCCGGAAACAGCGACGCCGTGTGCATATCCGCCCCCATGCCCAAAAGCAGGACCGATATCGGCAGATGCGGCTTGACCTCTTGCTCGAGTGCGTCAAGCCCCGCCTCTGGCGAGTCCGCATCGCTGCGCAAGGGGATCAGCGTCGCCTCCGCCGCCCGTCCGACAAGCAGCCTCTCGCGCAGCAGGCGCGTGTTCGAGCGCGGGTTGTCTTCAGGAACCCAGCGTTCATCATTCAGGACAATGGCGACATTGGCCCAGTCCAGATCCACCCCGCTGAGCGTGTCGAATACCGGCCCCGGCGTCGTGCCGCCCGGCACCGACAATGTCGCCCGCCCCATCGCGCGCAGGCTTTCGCCCAATTCGGATGCGATGCGCTGCGCCAGCCGCAGCATCATCATTTCGCGGTCGGGATACTCATGCAGTTCCATTTCGGATCTCCCGCCAGCGCCGTCCGTCCCTGTGCATCAGCATAAGCGCGCCTTCCGGCCCCGTCGATCCCGGTTCGTAGGGTTCCGGCGCATCCTCGCGCTGTTCCCAACCATCGATCACCGGATCGACCCAGGCCCAGGCGGCCTCGACCTCATCGCCGCGCATGAACAGCGTCTGGTTGCCCCGGATCACATCCATGATCAGCCGCTCATAGGCATCGGGAATGTCTACATCGTTGCCCAGTGCCTCGGCGAAACTCATGTCCAGCGCAACATCCTTCAGACGCATGCCACCCGGTCCCGGTTCCTTGATCATGACCCGAAGATCCATGCCTTCATCGGGTTGCAGGCGGATCACCAGCACATTTTCCCGCCACTGGTTGGATTCCCCGAAAATGGAATGCGGCGGTTCCTTGAATGTCACGGCAATTTCCGACGCCCGCGCCTTCATCCGCTTGCCTGTGCGCAGGTAGAAAGGTGTGCCTTTCCAGCGCCAGTTCGAGACATGCAGCTTCATGGCGATGAAACTCTCGGTCCGGCTGTTCGGGTTGTCTGCTTCGACAAGGTAATCGTCCGCGCCCTCGCTGCGATATTGCCCGCGCACGAATTCGCCGGGCTTGAGCGGGTCGAGCGCCCGGATCACCTTCAGCTTCTCGTCGCGCATTGCATCCGGCTCGAAGCAGTGTGGCGGCTCCATCGCGATCAGGCACAGAAGCTGCATCATGTGATTCTGCACCATGTCGCGCATCGCGCCCGAAGTATCATAGTAGTCGCCGCGCCCGCCGACACCGACTGTTTCGGCCACGGTTATCTGGACATGATCAACGAATTGCGCGTTCCACAGCGGCTCGAACAGGATATTGGCAAAGCGCACCGCCATCAGGTTCTGGACCGTTTCCTTGCCCAGATAATGGTCGATGCGGTAGATCTGATCTTCGTGAAAATAGGTCGCAAGTGCGGCATTCAGCGTGCGCGCGGTTTCGAGGTCCTTGCCGAAGGGTTTTTCCACCACGATGCGCGAGGCCCGATCCGCAATACCGCGCTGGTGCAGGCGCTGGGCAATATCGCCGAAAAGCGCCGGCGCAACCGAGAAATAGAACGCCCGCACGACCCCCGGACGTATCTGTGCGGCCAGATCGTCCCAGCCGCCTGTGCCCTTCGCGTCGATGGTAACATAGGCAAGACTGTCCAGGAAATCGGTGACAAGCGACGCGTCGAGCGCTGCGGGACCAACAAATTCTTTCAGCGCTGCTGCGACCTGTTCGCGAAACTCCTGTATTGTCAAATTACTGCGCGCGGCCCCGATGATCTTCGCGCCTTCGGGAATCTGCCCTTCCTTGCGGCGCCGATACAGCCCCGGCAGGATCTTGCGGCGCGCGAGATCCCCCGTCGCTCCGAAAATCACGAGGTCGAATGTCTCGACCGGAATGACGCGTGCAACCATGACACTCCCCTGGCAGTCTTAAGGCAGACCTGCCACGCACACTTGGCGCGCGCAGACCGTTAGCGCTATCAAAAGCCGTTTAACGCGGCGCGACACGGCTGTCCAGCACTGACACCAACCCTAGCATGCACCGGGACTTGTCCGAAACTGCGAAATCGGCGTTGCAATGCGACCCGCCACACCTCGGCCTTGCATCCACGCGATGTCTTCTGGGATTTTTGAAAATGGTCGGGGCGGCAGGATTCGAACCTACGACCTACGGTACCCAAAACCGTCGCGCTACCAGGCTGCGCCACGCCCCGACTCTAACGCGTCTGTATCCATCTTCACCGGGCGAGAAAAGAGGAAACGCGCCGACCGAGCAAACAAAAGGTCACTCGCACGGCCAGACTGCCTGACGCTGGTTCAGCCGCGGATGGCGCAATTCGCTGCCTTCCGCGATGCCCAGAAGAGCCGCCATGCCGCCATTGATCTCGAGTACCATAAGGACATTCGGCCCGCCCGGAATGGGCGTTGTGTCATGCGGGATCGCGTTGGCATGAACACGCGTGATCCGGCCTGTAGGGTCGACGAATACCATGTCCAGCGGAATCAATGTGTTGCGCATCCAGAAGGACGGCTCGGTCGGCGCGTCGTAAATGAACAGCATTCCCGCAGACCGCGCCAGTCTTTCGCGGTGCATCAGCCCTTGGGCGCGCAAGGCATCCGTATCCGCGATCTCGACCGCGAATCTGGCCTGGCCCCAGGGGCCGCGCAGATCCACATAGATGTCATTGCAGACAGCCTGTGCCGCGCTGACCCAGATCAGCAGGATCGCAAAGGCGGATGCCATGACGCGAGGTTTCATTCGGTGGATCATTCGGCGGATCATTCGGGCGCCGGATACTGCCTGAAAACCACCAGACCGGATTCCCACGGCTCTATCGAGACAGCCATGCGCCCGCGCTCGCCGTCCACCGCGCGCAGGACAATCGCCTCGCCCGGTTGCAGATCGGCCATGCCGGAACGGCGCAGGGTTTCCATATGGACAAACACGTCTTCCGGCCGTCCGAAGACGTTGGCAAATCCGAAGCCCTTGATCTTGTCGAACCACTTGACGCGAGCCGGTTCCAGCGGGATGGAGGTATCGACAACCACCAGATCGCCGCTTTCGCCAGGGTTGCCGCCGGTTTCATCCTCGGGCGGCAGGACTTCCAGCACCTCCTGCGCCTGAAGCCCGCGTTCGGTTGTCTGCACGCTGACGCGGATGCGCGCCCGGTCGCAGACCGAATTGACCCCGAAATTGCGCAGGGCATTGGCATGCAGCAGGATGTCGGACCCCGCCTCATCAGAAAGGATAAAACCAAATCCCTTGCCCGGATCGAACCATTTGACAACCCCGACCATCACGCGTCCAGAGGTCTCATCTACGGCCATTGGCTCTGTCTCGCTCAGTTCTGGTGATCCGCCAAGCCGGCAGCCACTATTTTCATACCACATCACAAAACGCCTCGAAATTTAACTACAAGCCCGCAAACCCTCATCAGGGCGATAATCGCACGACCTCCCACCCGGCCCCGCCTGGCGTCTTGCGCCAGCGAAAGCGATCGTGCAACCGAAAGGGTCCATCCGCCCAGAACTCGATCTCGACAGGGCTGATGTGAAAGCCACCCCAGAACGGGGGGCGCGGTGGAGATGTGCCGTGGCGGGCCGTCTGACGCGCGACCTCGGCCATCAGATCAGCGCGCGAGCGCAGCGGTTGCGACTGGCGCGAGGCCCAGGCCCCGAGTCTGCTTTTCAGCGAACGGCTGGTGAAATAGCTGTCGGCGCTGGCATCATCGACCTGGCCAACATGACCGCGCACCCGGATCTGGCGGCGCAGCGATTTCCAGTGAACCACGAAGGCCGCCTTGCCGGACTGTGCCAGCTCTGCCCCTTTGGCGCTGGTGAAATTGGTGTAGAAGGTGAACCCGTCCTCACAGATATCCTTCAGCAGGACCATGCGGACATTGGGCATACCGTCGCCGTCAACAGTGGAGAGCGCGATGGCATTGGGGTCATTCGGCTCTGACAACTCGGCTTCGTCAAGCCAGCGCCTGAAGATCGCAAGAGGATCATCCCCTGCAAATATGCCGTCTCTTTCGCCCAAGCGCCCTCCCGCTGATCATCCCGCAGTTGCATAAAGATCCATATCCGGGCCCGACGCATCTCCGTGATGACCAAAGTGAAAATAAAACCTAGCATATGTGTTACCTTTTTCAAAGGGTGACGCAAGCCCGCAAAATCGACACCCGACGGAGCGCGACTTGCCGCTGCCCTGCTTGGCGCTTCAGGCATCGCCCATCAGACGGGCAGTTGAACTTGCGGCGCTTGTCGGCTTCGCCTAGAAGACTGCAACGCAATTTCTCGGGATAGGCAGACAAATGAACGGATTGATGAACGGGAAGCGTGGCCTGATCATGGGCCTTGCAAATGACAAGTCCATAGCCTGGGGCATTGCCAAAGCCTTGTCGGACCACGGCGCGGAACTGGCGTTCTCGTATCAGGGCGAAGCGCTCAAGAAGCGCGTCCTTCCGCTGGCCGAGAAATGCGGCACACCGCGAATTTTCGAATGCGACGTGACGGACATGGGGTCGCTCGATCAGCTTTTCGCCGGGCTGGAGGCGCTTTGGGGCACGATTGATTTCGTGGTCCATGCCATCGGATTTTCCGACAAGACCGAATTGCGCGGCCGCTATGTCGATACCAGCCGGGCGAATTTCGCAATGACGATGGATGTCTCGGTCTATTCCTTCACCGCCGTATGCCAGCGCGCCGCAAAGCTGATGCCCGATGGCGGCAGCCTCTTGACCATGACCTATTACGGTGCCGAGCAGGTGATGCCGCATTACAACGTGATGGGCATTGCCAAGGCGGCGCTGGAGGCTTCGGTCAAGTACATCGCCGAGGATCTGGGCAAGGATGGCATCCGCTGCAACGCCATAAGCGCAGGGCCGATCAAGACGCTGGCCGCTTCGGGCATCGGCGATTTCCGCTACATCATGAAATGGAACGAACTGAATTCCCCCCTGCGGCGCAACGTGACGCAGGAGGAGGTCGGCAAGGCCGCGCT
>SLQN01000129.1 GCA_007131465.1 Paracoccaceae bacterium | reverse complement strand
GGCCTCGGGCATGGAGGTAAAGACCGAATTCGGAACTTTGCCTTTGTCGCGCGCGGCGAATGGGGCCGTATCGCTGTCGGTGCGGCCTGAACAGATCATGCTGGAAGCTGACCCGGACGGCCCGGCATCGGTTGTCGGACGCGAATTTCGCGGCCATGACCAGCTTTACTGGGTGCAGGAAGGCGAGCGCTGCATGCTCGTGATCTCAGGCGCGGGCGCGATGATCGATGTGGGCGCGCGGGTGCGGCTGCGCATCTGCGACTGTGTCGTGCCGCTGCGCTGAACCCGCTGCCGCCAACTGCCCGCAATCAGTCCTGCGCAGCCCCCATCGCAGCAGCGATAAACGCCTGCATCCTGCCCTTGTCCTTCACACCCGGCGCAGATTCCACTCCCGAGGATACATCCAGTTGCCGCGCGCCGGTCAGGCGCATGGCTTCGGCGACAGTCTCGGGCCGCAACCCGCCAGCCAGCAGCCACGGACAGGACCAGCGCCGCCCTTGCAACAGCCGCCAATCAAAGACCAACCCGTTGCCGCCGGGCAACTCGGCATCTTTTGGCGGCTTCGCATCCACAAGGATCTGGTCACAGACTTGCATGTAGCTGTCGATCAGCGCCAGATCACCCGGCTCAGCGAGACCCACTGCCTTGATCACGGGCAAGCCGATCCGGGCGCGGACTTCGGCCACGCGGGCGGGGCTTTCATGGCCATGAAGCTGCACGAAGTCGGCGGGAACCTGCGCCAGCAAGGCGTCGAGACGGGCATCATCCGGGTCCACCACCAGCACGACCTTTGCCACGCCTTCGGGCACGTCCAGCATCAGGGCTCGAGCTGCTGTAGGGTCCAGATAGCGCGGCGAGGGCGGATAGAAATTGAACCCAAGATAGCGCGCGCCCGCCTGTGCTGCATCGCGCACGGCCGCGGCGTTGGTGACGCCGCAAATCTTTACATGCACGGGCATCGGCTCAGGTCACTTGCTCTCGACCAGCGCCAGCACATCATCCTTGCGCGTTTGCGGCGCAGCCTTCTCGACTCGCTGAAGTTCCGAGCGCATCGCATCGCTTTCGCGGCGCAGTTGCGCGGCTTCGGCCCGGTAGCCATATTCGCGGAACCATTCCCAGATGAACCCCAGTAACAGCCCGATCCCGATGGCCATTCCAAGCCAAATGAATAGCGGCAGCGTCAGGCTGAAATTGAACCCCAGGAGCGCTGCCATCGTGTCCGGCAGCAGCTTGACCTCCACCATGGCGCGGTTTGCAAGTGCAACGGTCACGAAGATGACTGCGATCAGTGCCGCAAATCCATATCGCAAATAAGCCATCATGCGGGTCTAGTCCTCTTGTCCGTTCAACCGGTCGCGCAACAGCTTGCCGGTCTTGAAAAATGGGACGGCCTTGGCGTCCACATTGACGCTTTCGCCGGTGCGCGGATTTCGCCCGACGCGGGCATCGCGCTTCTTGACCGAGAACGCCCCGAAGCCGCGCAGTTCGACGCGTTCGCCCCGCGCCAGCGCTTCGGTAATCTCGCCAAAGATCGTATTCACGATCCGTTCCACATCGCGTTGATAGAGATGCGGATTCTCATCCGCGATTATCTGGATAAGCTCTGAACGGATCATCTGGTATCGTCCCCCGGTCGGATGCAGTCACCCTTGCCGGGTGCTCTTTTATTACAGCGTAACTATAGGACCAAATGCTCTGCGAAGAAACACCGAAAACGCAGGCTCCGTTCCCGACCCGCAAGGCTTTGGCGGATGCGCCAAAGGCACGAAAAACCCCGGCACGATTGCCGGGGTTTTCCTGTCATGACAGCGTGACTGCCAAGGGATCAGGTGCGATCCTTCAGCGCTGCGCCAAGAATGTCGCCCAGGCTCGCGCCGGCATCGGAAGACCCGTATTGTTCCACGGCTTCCTTTTCCTCGGCGATCTCACGCGCCTTGATCGACAGGCCCAGACGGCGGGTCTTGCTGTCCACGCTGGTCACACGTGCATCGACCTTGTCGCCGACCTGGAAACGTTCGGGGCGCTGGTCGGCCCGGTCGCGCGCCAGATCGGACCGGCGGATGAAGCTCTTCATGGCGTTGTATTCGACCTCGATGCCGCCTTCCTCGATGGCCGTGACTTCGCAGGTTACGATCGACCCGCGCTTCACGCCTTCGACAGCGTCAGAGAAGTTGTCATTCTCCAGTGCCTTGATCGACAGCGAAATCCGCTCCCGCTCGACATCGACTTCCGAGACGACCGCATGGACCATGTCGCCCTTGCGGAATTCCTGGATGGCTTCCTCGCCGCGCTGGTCCCAGCTTATGTCGGACAGGTGGACCATGCCGTCGATATCGCCATCCAGCCCCACGAACAGCCCGAATTCGGTGATGTTCTTGATCTCGCCCTCGATCTGAGTGCCGACCGGGAAGGTTTCGGCGAACAACTCCCACGGGTTGCGCATGGTCTGTTTCAGGCCAAGGCTGACGCGGCGTTTCGCGCCGTCGATTTCCAGCACCATGACTTCAACCTCTTGCGAGGTGGAGACGATCTTGCCGGGATGCACGTTCTTCTTGGTCCAGCTCATTTCAGAAACATGGACCAGACCCTCGACACCGGCTTCCAGTTCCACGAATGCGCCGTAATCGGTGATGTTGGTCACGCGGCCCTTGTGGACACTGCCCAAGCCATATTGCACTTCGACCGAATCCCACGGATCGGCCTGCAACTGCTTGATGCCAAGGCTGATGCGGTGGGTTTCCTTGTTGATCTTGATGACCTGCACCTTGATCGTCTCGCCGATGGTAACGACCTCGGACGGGTGATTGACACGACGCCAGGCCATGTCGGTGACATGGAGCAAACCGTCCACACCACCCAGATCCACGAACGCCCCGTATTCGGTGATGTTCTTGACCACACCATCGGCGATCTGGCCCTCGGCCAGCTTGGCGATGACTTCGGCGCGCTGCTCGGCGCGGGATTCTTCAAGAATGGCGCGGCGCGACACGACGATATTGCCGCGGCGACGGTCCATCTTCAAAATCTGGAACGGCTGCTTCAGCCCCATCAGCGGGCCTGCATCGCGCACCGGGCGCACATCGACCTGAGAGCCGGGGAGGAACGCCACAGCGCCGCCCAGATCGACCGTAAAGCCGCCCTTGACGCGCCCGAAGATCGCGCCTTCGACGCGCGATTCGTCGGCATAGGCTTTTTCCAGACGGTCCCAGGCCGCCTCGCGGCGGGCCTTCTCGCGGCTGACAACAGCCTCGCCGCGCGAATTCTCGACACGTTCCAGGAACACCTCAACCTTGTCGCCCACGGCGACAGTCGGCGCTTCACCGGGGTTCGCGAACTCTTTCAACTCGACGCGGCCTTCCATCTTGTAGCCGACATCGATAATGGCCTGTCCCGCCTCGATGGCGATCACAGTGCCGGTGACAACGCTGCCTTCATCGGGCGTGTCCATCTCGAGGCTCTCGGAAAGCATTGCCTCGAATTCTTCCATGGTTGCTTTGGCGCACATTCAGATATGGTTCCTTTGTTTCATGTTTCTGGCCGGGCGGTTGCTTCCGCCGGTCTTTGGGTTGGGGTCAATCGGCCGTGCGGGCAGCGCAGGACATGGACAACAAACACAAAGGGTCGCAGCTTGCGCCCGACCCTGCCCGTCTTGCAATGCAGCCTTGTGGCCTTCTTGATTGGCCGCTCTCTAGCGAGCCGGGGCCGTTCTGGCAAGGGCTGATCGCCGCGCGACCCCCGAAAACGGCACAGATTCGCCCGTTCAGGCCGTGATCTGACGAATCACCGCCTCAACGCGGGCGGCTTCGTCAGCCATGCCGAAAGGTGCGTTGATGACTGCAAGCCCCGAGCCGGTCATGCGGTGTGCGTCGCGGATGGGGGGGAAACGGACCTCGAACAGCGCAATATCCGGGTGATCGGCGCGCAGACGGTCGGTCATGGGTGCATGCAACTCGCTGGTCAGGATCGGATACCACAGCATCTGCACACCGACATTCCATTTGCGCCGGACTGCGTGCAGGAAAGCGGGCATCTGTTCGTAATCCATCTTCACCTCATAGGACGGGTCCACCAGCAGCACTCCGCGGCGGGGCATCGGCGGGCATATCGCCAGCCCAAGCTCCAGCCCGTCGCGGCGATGGATCGTCGCGCGGCGGCCCAGTATCGCCAACAGCGCGGCATGTTCCTGCGGGTGCAGTTCCGCCAGCGTCATGCGGTCGCTGTGGCGCAGCAGATGCGCGGCGATCAGGGGCGACCCGGGATAGGAGGCGATGCCATGTGCCGCGCGCACCATGTCAATCGCGCGCCGGTAGGGGTGGACAGGGTCAAAACCCTGTTCCAGCCGCCCGATGCCTGCCGCCGCCTCGCCCGTCTTGCGCGCGGCTTCCGTGTCCAGCCGATACAGCCCGCGCCCGGCATGGGTTTCGATATAGCTCAGCGGCTTGTCCTTGTTCGCAAGGTAATCCAACACCCAGGCCAGAATCGCGTGCTTGTGCACGTCGCCCAGATTTCCGGCATGATACATGTGTTGATAGGACAGCATCGTTTGGATGTGCCACGGCACAGGCACAACATCAATCGGCTTTCGCGGGCCACTGGCGTCCGGGGCAGGAAGCGTCTAGCCTGCGCCGTCTGCGCGAAGGAAGACCCCGATGCATATTGCCCCTGCCCTTGCCACCACGCTGCCGCCCCCGGTCATGGAAGCCCGCCGCTGGCTGGCGGGTGTTTCGTTCCCGCCCGAGCGTCCGTTGCTCAACCTCAGCCAGGCCGCCCCTGTGCAACCGCCGCCAACGGCCTTGCTGGACGCGATGGCCGCGGCGCTGCGCGACCCGGACACGCATCTTTACGGCCCGGTGCTGGGGATGGAGGCGTTGCGCGCGGCCCTCGCGCAGCGGATGCGCGCGGTTTACGGCGCGCCTGTCGCGGCTGCGCAGATCGCCATCACATCGGGGTGCAATCAGGCCTTCTGCGCCGCGATTGCCAGCCTTGCCAGCGCGGGCGATGATGTCATCGTGCCGACGCCGTGGTATTTCAACCATGCCATGTGGCTGACCATGCAGGGCATCACCCCACGTCCCCTGCCCTGCGGGTCCGACCTTCTGCCCGATCCTGACGCCGCAGCGCGGCTGATCACGCCGCGCACCCGCGCCATCGTTCTGGTAACCCCCAACAACCCGACCGGGATGGAATACCCGCCCGAGCTTATCGCGGCCTTCCGCGATCTGGCCCGCGCGCACGCGCTGGCCCTTGTCATCGATGAAACCTACCGCGATTTCCACAGCAGCGATGCCCCGCCCCATGCGCTGTTCACGGACCCGGACTGGGATGACACACTGATCCATCTTTATAGCTTTTCCAAGGCCTACCGGCTGACCGGCCATCGCGTCGGCGCCGCGATC
>SLQN01000242.1 GCA_007131465.1 Paracoccaceae bacterium | reverse complement strand
TATCTGCGCTTCTGACAGGGGCTTCACCCATGACGCCGGGGAATTCAGGTCGATCGGAAGGAGTATCTTTTTCGACATGCGCGCTCTCCCCGCAAGATTTCGGTGTTCGGGCAGCACTCAGACCTTGTGCTACCAGGATGGCGAGAGTGGACATGACTGGCTTGCAGGAATCAACCCCAAACTGGCGATTGGGAAGACAGCCGCGCATTCGCTGCGGCGCGGAGTCAAGCCGGAACAAGCGAAAGCCAAGAGAGGCATTGCCATCCGAGGCGCTGCATCAACCCTTTGAACTATGGCGCGGGTGCCGTGCCGCTTGGGCTATGGTTCCGGCAAGGGAACCTGCCGGGACTTCCTAACCTCGGCCCTTGCCTAGCCTGCCTTGTTGGATTTCAGATGCGAGACCTTCCACGGCGCTTGGGTCGATGGCGCGCCGAAATAGTAGCCTTGCAGGCAATCCACGCCGAGGTTCACAAGCAAACGGGCATCTTCGGCCGTTTCCACGGACTCTGCCACTGTGAACATGTCGAAATGCCGGCTGATCGAAACCAGCGCCTGCACAAGGATCTGGTTGTCCGGTTGCTCAACAATGTTTCGGATGAAAGACCCGTCAATCTTGACAATGTCGAAGTAGAAATCCTTCAGATACCGGAACGCCGTATAGCCTGCCCCGAAGTCATCCAGCGCAAAGCAGATTCCGCGTTCCTGCATGTCCTGCATGAACAGGGTTACGAGATCGGGCATGATCATCGCCGAGGCTTCCGTGACTTCCAAAATCAGCCGCTCAGCAATATCGGGTTTGGCGCGCAACCCGCGTTCCATGGTCGCCAGCCAGTCCGGGTAGCCGATGGAGCGCGCCGACATGTTGATGGACAGCCGGATCGAGGGTTCATCCGCCAGCGTCGCAAGGCCCATTTCCAGTGCCATGCAATCGATCCTTCGGCCCAGTTCGCTGGTTTCGACAGAACCGATGAAATCCGCTGCCGGAATGACCCGCCCGGTGTGATCCATGATGCGGATCAGGCCTTCGTAGAAGGCCGCGCGTTTGGGCATGCGGGCCTGAACAACCGGCTGAAAGGCCAGCAGCGCGCGCCGTTCATCCAGCGCGGCCCGCACCATCTTCAGCGTATCCTGCCGAAGGTCTTCCGCCGCAGAAGAAAGCGGCGAGGCATACGCGGCTTCGACGGGAATATCGTCCGGAAAGTGATGTATGGGCATGTTTCGCGGCTCCAGCTTTTCAAACATCATGTAGCCTGAACCTTAATCCTGCGTTAAAACGCGGATTTTAATGAAAATTTGCCGCATATTGGGGCCTTTGCGCACAGATTGCTTTCAGTGCGCGGCCAGCGTATAGCCATCGCCGAAACTGGCATATGCAAAGGGTAGCGGCATGACGGCGGGTTCGGCAAATTCCATGTGGGGGGGGCGGTTCAGCACCGGCCCCGATGCCCTGATGGAGGCAATCAATGCCTCGATCAGTTTCGACAAGCGTCTTGCCGCGCAGGATATCGCCGGTTCGCGGGTCCATGCGGCGATGCTGGCCGCGACCGATATCATTTCGCACGCCGATGCGCAGGCAATCGACGCAGGCTTGGCGCAGGTGCTGGCAGAGATCGAGGCGGGGCGGTTCGAGTTCTCTCCTGCGCTGGAAGATATCCACATGAATGTCGAGGCCCGCCTGCGCGAAGTCATCGGTGCGCCAGCGGGACGGCTGCACACGGCGCGGTCGCGCAACGATCAGGTCGCGCTGGATTTCCGCCTCTGGGTGCGGGATCATTGCGATGCAGCCATTGCCGGGCTGGAGGAATTGATCCGTGTCTTTCTGGCGCAGGCCGAAGCCGGGGCGGACTGGGTGATGCCCGGATTCACGCATCTGCAGACCGCCCAGCCCGTGACATGGGGCCATCACATGCTGGCCTATGTCGAGATGTTCGCGCGCGACAGGTCGCGTTTCATTGATGCCCGCGCGCGGATGAACGAATGCCCCTTGGGTGCTGCGGCCCTGGCCGGAACGTCCTTCCCCATTGACAGGCACATGACCGCGAAGGCGCTGGGCTTCGACCGTCCGACCGCCAATTCGCTGGACACGGTCGCGGATCGTGACTTCGCGCTCGAGTTTCTGTCCGCAGCGTCGATCTGCGCCATGCATCTGTCGCGGTTTGCCGAGGAGCTTGTGATCTGGTCCTCCGCGCAGTTCCGCTTCGTGCGGATGTCCGACCGCTTCTCGACCGGGTCCTCCATCATGCCGCAGAAACGCAACCCCGATGCAGCCGAGTTGCTGCGTGCGAAACTGGGGCGCATCCTTGGCGCGACCGTGGCCTTGTTCACGGTGATGAAGGGCCTGCCGCTGACCTATTCCAAGGACATGCAGGAAGACAAGGAACAGGTCTTCGACGCGGCTGACAACCTGCTGCTGGGGCTCGCGGCAATGGCGGGAATGGTCAGCGACCTGACCGCGAACCGGCCCGCCCTTGAAACCGCGGCGGCATCCGGTTTTTCCACGGCGACCGATCTTGCAGACTGGCTGGTGCGGGCCCTCAACCTGCCCTTCCGCGAGGCCCATCATGTGACGGGCAGCCTCGTCAAGCTGGCCGAAGAGAAGGGCTGCGATCTGGCAGATCTTGCCCTTGAAGAAATGCGCGCTGTGCATGGCGAAATTCATTCCGAGGTCTATTCTGTCCTTGGGGTGCAGAATTCCGTCGCCAGCCGCACCAGCTATGGCGGCACAGCCCCCGAGAATGTCCGCGCCCAGATCGCGCGCTGGAAGGAGAACCTGGGATGAGATACGTTCTGCCATTCTTGCTGGCCTTGCTGGCCGCCTGCGGGGCCGAAGCCCCGCCAAGTTTCGCGGACCGGGCAGCGACGGGGGTGACAGTGTCGGGCGAGGCGCGCATCGGCGTCCGGACCCAGTTATGAGCCCGCTGCGCCTGCTTTACCTTGCGCTTGCGATCTGGGGCAGCATCCATCCGATGTACTGGTTCATCACATGGTTCGTGCAGAATGAATGGTCGATCATGGCGATGGTGGATGCCTGGCATGTGAATGCCGCCACGTCCGGGCTGGTCTGGGACCTGACGATTGCCGCCGTGGCGCTGACAGTCTTCATTCTGGCCGAGACATGGCAGCGCCGTCGCTTCATCGGGCTGCTGGCGATCCCGGCCACTTTCTGCATCGGGGTGTCCTGTGGTGTGCCGCTGTATCTGTTCCTGCGCAGCCGCCCGGACCGCGGCGCAATGCCTGCGACCTGACCGAAAGCGCCCCTGATGGATCATTTCCTCTATCGCAATGGCCTGCTGCATGCCGAAGACGTGGCCCTGAGCGAGATTGCAGCCACTGTCGGCACGCCCTTCTATTGCTATTCGACCGCCACTTTGACGCGCCATTTCCGGCTGTTTCAGGACGCGCTGGCGGGGCTGGACCATCTTGTTTGCTTCGCGGTCAAGTCGCTGTCCAATCAGGCCATTCTGCGTCTTCTGGGGGATCTGGGGGCAGGAATGGATGTGGTATCGGGGGGCGAGTATCGCCGCGCGCTGGCCGCCGGTGTTCCGGGCGCGCGGATCGTTTTCTCCGGTGTGGGCAAGACGCGGACGGAAATGGCCTATGCACTGCAAAACGGTATTCGTCAGTTCAATGTCGAATCGGTCGAGGAGCTGCGTGTTCTCTCGGCGGTCGCCTCCGAGATGGGCGCAGTCGCCCCGATCACCCTGCGCATCAACCCCGATGTCGATGCGAAGACGCATGAAAAGATTGCCACGGGGCGCAAGGAGGACAAGTTCGGTGTGCCCATCGCCTGGGCGCGCGAGATCTATTCCGAGGCCGCGCGCTTGCCGGGGATCAAGGTCATCGGGGTCGATGTGCATATCGGCAGCCAGTTGACCGATCTTGCGCCCTTCGAGGCGGCCTTCACCAAGATCGCCGATCTGACCCGCGCACTGCGCGGCGACGGCCATGAGATTACGCGCCTCGATCTGGGGGGTGGCCTCGGCATTCCCTACACGACATCGAACGAAACCCCGCCCCTGCCGCTGGAATACGGCGCCATGATCCGGCGGGTTCTGGGCGATCTGGATGTCGAGATCGAGATCGAGCCGGGCCGCCTGATTGCGGGGAATGCGGGGGTTCTTGTCGCTTCGGTCCTGTATCTGAAACAGGGCGAAGGGCGCGATTTCCTGATCCTTGATGCGGCGATGAACGATTTGATCCGCCCGGCCATGTATGGCGCGCATCACGATATCGTTCCGGTCCGCGAAGCACCGGCAGGCGCGGTCCAGCGCCCCCTCGATATTGTCGGACCCGTCTGCGAATCGGGGGATACTTTTGCCAAGGCACGCGCGATGCCGCCGCTTCAGGCCGATGATCTGGTGGCGTTCCGCTCGGCAGGGGCCTATGGTGCGGTCATGTCCTCGGAATATAATACCCGCCCCCTGATCCCCGAAGTTCTGGTGCATGGCGATCAATATGCTGTCATTCGCCCGCGCCCGAGCTTTGACGAAATCATCAATCGCGATACTATCCCGGAATGGCTTTGAGGCCTTTTTTGTCACAGGCCGCTATTGAGGACGCATGTTCAAGCGCAGACCATCAGACCCGAACCCGAACCTGACCCGCGCGTTGCGCGGAACACTTGCGGGGATATGGGCAGAACGGTTGGCGCGGGCCTTCTGGCCTTTTACCACCTTGCTGATGCTGTGCGTCGCGGCCCTTGGCTTCGGGATGCAGGATCTTGTGTCCGCGACCGCAGTGATCTGGGGCGCGGGGCTGGCGTCGCTGGGGCTTTTCGTCACTTTCGCTCTTGGGGCGTGGCGATTGCGTCTACCGGGCAGGAGCGAGGCGGCGGCACGTCTGGACGCAGCACTTCCGGGGCGCCCGCTCTCGGCGCTTGCGGATGAACAGGCGATAGGCGCGGGCGATGCGGCCTCGCGTCTTGTCTGGGCCGCGCATCTGCGTCGGATGCAGGCACGGCTTGCGCTCGCGCAGGCCGTGCCGGGTGATCTGCGGCTGTCACGCTATGATCGGTTCGGATTGCGTTATGTCGCCCTGACCGGCCTGACAGTGGCATTCGTCTTCGGCACCCCCTCGCGCGTGGCCGAGATCGGCGAGATCGCGCAGTCGTCGGGCCGGGCAGAAGCCATAGCCCTTGGACCAAGCTGGGAAGCCTGGGTGCAACCACCCGCCTATACTGGCCGCCCGAGCCTGTATCTGAATGAAGTGGATCGCGCACGGCTGGAGCTTCCGCAAGGCAGCCGCGTGACAGTGCGGTTCTACGGGCAGCAGGGCGTGATGTCCGTGCAGGAAAGCCTGTCGGACCGCGACGCACAGGATCCCGCCGACATGGCGCAGGATTTCGAGATCGAACGCTCAGGTCGCCTGAGTGTGCGTGGTCCTGCCGGGCGCGACTGGGAAG
>SLQN01000002.1 GCA_007131465.1 Paracoccaceae bacterium | reverse complement strand
TCCTCGACCGCGCGCCCCTCGGCCTGCCATTTGGGAAACCCGCCATCAAGCACGGCGACATCGCGCTTGCCCATCAGCCGAAACAGCCACCACACGCGGGCGGCGGAAAACAGCCCCATCCCGTCATAGACCACCACCTGATGCCCGTCGCCCACACCCATCGCGCGCAGGCGCGACATGAATTTCTCGACCGGCGGGGCCATATGCGGCAGGTCCGAGCGGTGGTCGCTGATCTCGTCGATATCGAAAAACCGCGCGCCGGGAATATGCCCGGCCTCGTATTCGGCGCGGGCATCGCGGTCCATCTGCGGCAAGTACCAGCTTGCATCAAGAATACGCAGGTCCGGGTCATTGAGATGTGCGGCCAGCCAGTCGGTCGACACCAGCGTTTTCGGATCATCCATGTTGCGCCCTCATCTTCAAGCCCACCTGCTATGCCTACCCCTAACCGGGCGCAGGCAGGCTGGCAAGACACTGGCGGACAAGACAGCACGAGGGCCTTCCCATGCCTGCGGCTTTGCCGTATCCCTGCGCGCCATGACGGACAGGCTGACACGCAGATATGACGCACTGGTTGACAGCGGGGAACTGCGCCCCGATGCCGCGCAACGTGCGGCCTGTGCGCTGTTCGCCCCGATCCTTGAGCATCTTGACCGCCCCGTGCCCAAGCCCGGCCTGCGCGGGCTTCTGGGGCGGCGCAAGCCTCTGCCCGCGCCGGGGCTTTATCTGTGGGGGGGGGTGGGGCGCGGCAAGTCGATGCTGATGGACCTGTTCGTGACCCAGCTGGACGGCATTCCCAACCGCCGGGTGCATTTCCATGCCTTCATGCAGGAAATCCACGCCGGGATGCACGCCGCCCGCCAGCGCGGGGTCGATGACGCGCTGGCCCCGGTGGCGGACGCGGTGGCGGGTGCGGTGCGCGTGCTGGCTTTTGACGAGATGCAGATCACGGATATCACCGATGCGATGATCGTGGGGCGGCTGTTCGAGCGGTTGCTGGAGGCGGGCGTGGCCATCGTGACCACATCGAACCGGGTTCCTGATGATCTGTATAAGGACGGGTTGAACCGGGCGCTGTTCGTGCCGTTCATCGAGATGATCAAGACCCGGATGCAGGTGCATGAGCTGGTGTCGGAAACCGATTACCGCCAGCACCGGCTGGCGGGCGCGCAGGTCTGGTTCAATCCCGCCGATGCGGCGGCGCGCGCCGAGATGGCGCGCATCTGGGACGAGTTGACCGGGCATGATCCGGGCCAGCCGCTGGTCCTGAAGGTCAAGGGGCGTGATGTCGTGATCCCGCATGCCCATAACGGGGTGGGTCAGGCGCGATTCTGGGATCTGTGCGGCCAGCCGCTTGGCCCGGCCGATTATCTGGCACTGGCCGAGGCGTTGCGGGTGCTCATGATCGAGGACGTGCCCTATCTGACCGCGTCGAATTACAATGAGGCCAAGCGGTTCGTGACCCTGATCGACGCGCTTTACGAGGCGCGCGTGCGGCTGATCGCCTCGGCAGCGTCCGAGCCTGAGCGGCTGTATACCGAAGGGGCCGGGTCGTTCGAATTCGCGCGCACGGCGTCGCGGCTGCGGGAGATGCAGGCTGCCGACTGGGGGGCGTGAGGGGGCGCGAGGGGGGACGATCCTTTCCCCCATCGAGGGGGTCAGGATCGTGGGCGCGTGTCCGCGCCCGGCGCTGCCGCGGGCGTTGCGCTGAGCCGCGTCACCGCCCAGCGCGCGGCGTCGGCGACGGTCGCATCGGGGTCATTGCAAAGGGCTTGTGCAGCAGTCATCAGCCGCGCGCTGCCGGAATTGCCGATCGCATAGAGGACGTTACGCACAAACCGGCCCCGCCCGATGCGCTTGATCGGCGCGCCTGAAAACCTTGCCCGGAAGCCCGCATCGTCGAGCGCGGCCAGGTCGCCCAGATCGGGCGCGACCATGCCGTCGCGCGCGGCATATTTCGCCTCAGACGCGGTCTGGGCGAACTTGTTCCACGGGCAGACGGCCAGGCAATCGTCACAGCCATAGATGCGGTTGCCCATCTTTGCGCGCAACTCCAGCGGCACGGGTCCGTCATGTTCGATGGTCAGGTAGGAGATGCAGCGCCGCGCATCAAGCTGGAACGGCGCGGGGAAGGCATCGGTCGGGCAGATATCCAGACAGGCGCGGCAAGATCCGCAGTTTTCGCGCGCGGGCGCATCGTCGGGCAACTCCAGCGTGGTGAAGATCGCCCCCAGAAAGAACCAGTTGCCCAGATCGCGTGACAAGAGGTTGGTATGCTTGCCCTGCCAGCCAAGCCCGGCGCGCGCGGCAAGGGGCTTTTCCATGACCGGGGCGGTATCGACAAAGACCTTGATCTCGCCCCCGGCTTGCGCGATCAGCCAGCGGCCCAGATGTTTCAGCCGTTTCTTGACGACATCATGGTAATCGCGCCCCAGCGCATAGGCAGAGATCACCCCCTTGTCGCGCAGTTTCAGCAGGTCCAGCGGGTCATGTTCGGGCGTGTAGCTTTCGGCCAGCAGGATGATGCTGCGGGCCTCGCGCCACAGGGCGGCCGGGTTGCCGCGCCAGGCCATCCGCTCGGCCATCCAGCCCATCTGGCCATGCCGCCCCTCGGCCACGAATTGCGCAAGCCGCGCTGGCGCGTCGGGGATGGCATCGGGGCGTGTTACCCCGCAGGCGTCAAAGCCAAGGCGACGGGCCTCGGCCATCAGGGCCGATTTGAGTGCGGTGTTCATGACCGGGACATGGGGCAAGACGGATCAGAAATCCAGATCCGTGTAGCGCGCGGGCGGCGGCATGCCCGGCAGAGCATCGGCCAGAAGCGTGCGGAAGGCCGGGCGCGACTTGATCTTGGCATACCATTCATGCACGAGGCTGGAGCGGTCCCAGTCCACATCATTGATGTAATCGAGACAGGACAGATGCGCGGCGGCCGTGAAATCCGCCAGCGTCATGTCATTTCCGGCCAGCCAGCGGCGCTGGCCCAGAATCCAGTCCATATAGTCGATGTGAAACTTGATCCGTGCCGAGCCCAGCTTGATGCGCTGCGAATCCGGGTAGCCGCGATTCATGATCTTCTTGTTGACGCGTTCATAGAGCAGGTTCGACGTGACCTCGACCTGAAACTTGTCGTCGAACCAGGTGCACAGGCGCCGCATCTCGTAGCGCTGGTCGGGATTGCGCGGGACAAGCGGCGGATCGGGGATGGTTTCGTCCAGATATTCGCAAATAGCCTGGCTTTCGGTCAGGATCCGGCCATCAAGGCGCAAGACCGGGACCTTGCCTGCCGGATTACGGCGCATGAAATCCTGACTGGGTTCCCAGAAGCGTTCCTCGACGAGTTCCACCTCGATGCGCTTTTCGGCCAGTGTCAGCCGGACCTTGCGACAAAAGGGCGAGAGCGGGACATGATAGAGACGGGCCATGAGGATATGATTGCTTCCATATACAGGGATTGCCCCTGTCTTGACGCGTGTGGTCCGAAAGTTCAACCGTCGATACAGGCCGCACGCCCATCGCGGGCGATTGTGGCCGCCCCGTCCATGATCGCAGACGTCCGGTTGCGCAGGAACTGGCTTGGATTGGCGGCGTCGCGGGATTTGGGCGCGGGCAGAACCGCGGCCAGCCGCGCGGCCTGCAACGGCGTCAGATCGGCGGCTGTGGTGCGGAAATAGCGCGTCGCGGCAGCCTCGACGCCAAACACGCCTTCGTCGAATTCGGCGACATTGAGGTAGATCTCCAGAATGCGGCGCTTGGGCCACAGCCCTTCGATCAGCAGCGTGAAAACCGATTCCAGCGCCTTGCGGGTCCAGTCGCGGCCATGCCACAGAAACACGTTCTTGGCGGTCTGCTGCGACAGGGTCGAGGCCCCGCGCGTGCTGCCCTGGGCGATGACGCGGCGGATCTCGGTCATGTCAAAGCCCCAATGCAGGCAGAAATTGGCATCCTCTGCCGCGATCACGGACCGTGCCATGACCGGGGCGATCTGGTCCATCGGAACCCATTGGCGCTGGATCTCGCCCAGGCGGCGGTATTCCTGCAGCATGAAGATGCCGCCGGGCGGGGCTATGACGCGATAGAGAAGCACCCAGGCCACAGCCAGTAGAAAGAGAATCGCAACGCCGCGCCACAGCTTGCGCCACAGCCAATGCACAGCGTCAGCCAGCCTTGCCATGCGGCTGGGCTGGGCAGGCTTCTTGCGCGTCTTTGTCGGTCTGGTTCGGGCCATGCCCTGCTTTAGTCATGTTCTGGCAATCCGGGTCAAGAGGGCGCGTCACCCCGGCGGCCGTGTTTCCCGCAAGACCCCGGCCGGGGGAAGGGTGCGCCCCTCAAAGGTAACGGGGTCAGGGCCATGATTGAACCAGAACCGCTCAATGCCCGCATCGCGTCTGCGCAGTCCTTCGGGCAAATCCACTGTCGCAACGCCCTGTGCGCGGCACAGCGCGCGCAGGATATCGCGCAGGCTGTCATCCGCAGGCCAGCCCGCCAGATACTGCCACTTGCCTGCGCGGCAAAGCGCCGGCAGACCATCGGCGCGGCGCAAGAGGGTCTCGGCGCTGCCTTCCAGGTCTTCGGCCCAGTGCAGAAATGCGCCGGCCCCATCAAGTGCTATCTCGCAGCCCGGGGGCAGGCTCTCGACGCGGGTGACGCGCGCGTCCAGCCCCGGCAATGCCGGGGGCAGGGGCCGGGGAATGGCGAAATCGGCGGTCTTGGAATTGCTGCGCGGGCCAAGCATCACCGTGCCGGGGCAGGTGTCCAGCGCGCGGGCCAAGGCATCAGGCAATCTGAACAGCCCCGGCGCAAGCACCAGTTTCCAGTCCGAGAAATCGTGCCTGTCGGGGGAAACGGTGTCGATGTTCAGGCCCAGCCGCCGCAACGCGCGATACCAGGCGAAGCACAGGCGGAAATAGTCGAAATCCGCGCCTTGTGGCTGCGTGTCCCAGGCCCAGGCGCTGGCATAGTCGAAGACCAGCGCGACATCGCCAGGGCTGCACCCGGCCTCGGGCGTGTCCGCAAGTTCCTGTGCGACCTGCGTTGCCTCCGCCAGCCCCGGCGCGGGCGCGCTGTCGGGGCGCAACAATCCCGCATGCATCTGTTCCTGCGCGAAAGGGGCCTGCCGCCAGCGGAAATAGCACACCGCCTCGGCCCCGTGGGCGAATGCTTCCCATGTCCAGAGCCGCACCATGCCGGGCAGGGGCGCGGGGTTGTAGGGGGCCCAGTTGACCGGGCCGGGCTGCTGCTCCATCACCCACCAGCGGCCGCGCCCGACCGCGCGGTAAAGGTCATGATGGAAGGCCTGAAAATCCGGGTCGCCCTGGCGCAGATAGCGGGCCTTATGCACGGCGCTCGCTTCCAGCCGGTCCGACAGAAAGCCCAGCGGGTAGCTGTCCCAGCTTGCGATATCCAGATCG
>SLQN01000213.1 GCA_007131465.1 Paracoccaceae bacterium | reverse complement strand
CTTATTCGTTCGGTTTCGTCCGCAATCCGTGGGACTGGACCGTGTCTGCCTATCACTATGCCCGGCAGACCAAGGCGAACCCGGAACATGAAATCGTAAACAGGCTGGGCTCCCTTCATGACTATGTGCTCTACCGGCAAGACAATTTCCTGCGCCTGCAATGCTCCTTCCTGTTCGATACTGACGACCAGCCGATGGTCTCCAAGATCGGGCGCTTTGAGTCGCTGAAGTCCGATCTGCGTGAGATAGGAGATACTATCGGGGTCCCGATCATGCCGCCAAAGCGCAACGTCAGTGTCCGCAAACGAGATTGGCGCAAGTATTACGACGACAAGACCTTCGACCGCGTGGCCGAGATGTATCGTAAGGATATCGAATTGCTTGGCTATGCAGAGTAGCGCGGCGTGGTTACACATGCCCGAAACCATGACGCGGAGGTGACAGTCGTCGCCGATTCTCGTTCATAGGGGCAATGGCACAGGCCCTGCGCCTGCCACAAAAAACCGGCCCCGCAGGGGCCGGCATCTGTGTCAGGTCAGGGGTCTGGCCTATTGGCCGCCCCCCAACTGGTGGACATAAGCGGCGACGGCCCGGATTTCCGCTTCGCGCAGGCGCGTCTCGAACCCCGGCATCACCCCAAAGCGCGAATAATACACCGAATGGCGAATCGCCTCGGGTGTGCCCCCATAGAGCCAGACCTGATTGTTGAGCGCAGGTGCACCGATGAAGTAGTCCCCGCTGCCGTCATCCATATGGCAGGATGCACAGTTATTGAGGTAGACTTCCTCGCCAGCGGCGGCCAGGTCACTGTCATGGTCCGCGCCGGACAGCGACAGGACATGGTTCACGACCTGATCTATCTCGGTCTCGTCCAGCAGTCCGTCCTGCCCGAAGGCGGGCATGACCGAATAGCGCGCATCCGGGTAATCCTCGTTGCGGATACCCCAGGTCACCGTCGTCACGATATCGTCCATCGTCCCGCCCCAGAGCCAGTCGTCATCCAGCAGGTTGGGAAAGCCCGAGGCCTGCACGCCTGCCCCGCCTGTGCCGTGGCACTGCGAACACTGCGCCCGGAAGACCGAGTCGCCCGCATTGACCGCGAAACGGTGCAATTCGTCATTCTCGCGGATCTCGTCCAGATCGGTTGATACAAGTTGCACGAAGAATTCTTCGTTGCGGGCCTCGAATTCGCTGATCTCGGTGGCGACATTGGCGCGCGACGAATAGCCCAGCACGCCCGAGGTTGCCGACTGGATGCCGGGCCATGCCGGCATCGCGATCCAGTAGCCCACGGCCCAGATGATCGTGAGGATGAAGATCCAGACCCACCAGCGCGGCATCGGATTGTCGAATTCCTCGATCCCGTCCCAGCTATGGCCGGTCGTGGGCGGGTCCGCCCGCAGTTGCGCTGCCGTCTCGGGATATTGCCGCGACGGGGGGCTGACCCTGTTTTCCGGGGTCTTGTCTTTGGGGTCGACCATCAGCGGACCTCTTTCGGTTCAGTGTGACTCGTCGCGCGGGGGCCATTGTCGTCCCCCGAGGGTTTGTCATCATTGCGGAAAATCATGTTCGCGGTCTCGTCATGAACCTTGCTCGAGCCGGGGCGCAGAATGTAGACGAACACCCCGATGAAAAACACGAACATGAAGAGCAGATGCCAGCTATCGGCAAATGCACGGAGCCAGGTATAGGTTTCCATATCTGTCCTCCTCTCAGCGGCTCGGATCGGGCACGAAGGTTTCGAAATCGACAAGCGTGCCCAGCATCTGCATATAGGCGATGATCGCGTCCATCTCGGTCAGTTCGGGCTGGCCATCAAAGTTGCGTTGCTGCGCGCCGGGGTAGCGGTCGGCAACCGGGTCGCCGAATTCATCCACCTGTGCGAAGAAATCGCTGACGGCGTTTTCCATCATCTCGTCCGTATAGGGATGACCCAGCGTGCGGTAGACGCGCATGATGTCGCGCACATGCTCGGCATCGGCCCGCGTCAGCACCCGGTCCATCATGTAGCCATAGGACGGCATGATCGATTCCGGCACCACCGCGCGCGGGTCGATCATGTGCTGGACATGCCAGTCATCCGAATAGCGCCCGCCCAGACGGGCCAGATCCGGCCCTGTGCGCTTGGACCCCCACTGGAACGGATGGTCATACATCGATTCGGCCGCCAGCGAATAATGCCCGTAACGTTCCACCTCGTCGCGCATGGGGCGGATCATCTGGCTGTGACAGACATAGCACCCTTCGCGCACATAGATTTCGCGCCCGGCAATCTCCAGCGGGGAATAGGGGCGCATGCCCTCCACCTTCTCGATGGTGTTGTCCAGATAGAACAGCGGCACGATCTGCACGATCCCCCCGATGGTCACGACCAGAAACGACAGCACCAGCAAAAGCGTGGCATGCGTCTCGATTTTCTTGTGATGGTCAAGAATTCCCATTCTCGCGCCCTCCGGTTATTCAGCGGGCACTGCGCCAGCCACACGGGCGGGCTTGCGCTCTGCCGTGCTGGTCACAGTTTTCCACAGGTTGTAGCACATGATGATCGCCCCCAAGAGGAACAGTGTCCCGCCCAGCCCGCGCACCACATACATCGGGAATTTCGCCGCCACCGTGTCCGCGAACGAGTTCACGAGGAAGCCCTGCGCATCGACTTCGCGCCACATCAGGCCCTCCATGATGCCGGTCACCCACATCGAGGCGGCGTAAAGCACGATCCCGATGGTCGCGAGCCAGAAATGCCAGCTTACCAGCCGCAGGCTATAGAGGCCCTGCCGCTGCCACAGCTTCGGCACAAGGTAATACAGCATTCCGAAGGTGATCATCCCGTTCCAGCCCAGCGCGCCGGAATGGACATGGCCGATGGTCCAGTCGGTGTAATGCGACAGCGAGTTCACGGCCTTGATCGACATCATCGGCCCTTCGAACGTGGCCATGCCGTAAAAGCCCACTGATACCACCATCATGCGGATGATCGGGTCCGTGCGCAGCTTGTCCCAGGCCCCTGACAGCGTCATCAGCCCGTTGATCATGCCGCCCCAGCTTGGCATCCACAGCATGATCGAGAAGGTCATGCCCAGTGTCTGTGCCCAGTCCGGCAGTGCGGTGTAATGCAGATGGTGCGGTCCGGCCCAGATATAGAGGAAGATCAAGGCCCAGAAATGCATGATCGACAGCTTGTAGCTGTAGACCGGGCGTTCGGCCTGTTTCGGGATGAAGTAATACATCATCCCCAGGAACCCGGCGGTCAGGAAGAAGCCCACAGCGTTATGGCCATACCACCACTGGATCATGGCCGATTGCACGCCCGACCAGACCGGGATCGACCGCGACCCGAAGACAGAGACCGGAATCGCCAGATTGTTGACGATATGCAGCATGGCCACAGTGATGATGAAAGCCATGTAGAACCAGTTGGCCACATAGATATGCGGCTCGCGGCGGTTGATCAGCGTGCCCATGAAGACCAGCAGGAACGCCACCCAGACAATCGTCAGCCACAGGTCGGTCAGCCATTCGGGTTCAGCATATTCATTGCCCTGGGTGGAGCCAAGCACATAGCCGGTCGCCGCCATGACGATGAAGATCTGATAGCCCCAGAACACGAACCATGCGAGACCCCCGCCCCAAAGCCGCGCCGCGGATGTGCGCTGCACCACATAGAAGGCCGATGCAATCAGCGCGTTGCCGCCAAAGGCAAAGATCACTGCCGAAGTATGAAGGGGGCGCAGACGCCCGAAGTTCAGATAGCCTTGTGCCCACTGAAAGTTCAGCTCCGGCCAGGCAAGCTGAAAGGCGATGACAACGCCCACCAGAAACCCCACAACGCCCCAGAAGGCCGTGGCGATCACACCGAAGCGGATCGGCCCGTCCATGTATTCATTCGGGTTGGCGGCCGGAACCGGCTCTCCGATCCTGCGGATGGTCCACATGAAGGTGATGGCTGCTGCCAGAATGATCACCAGCATATGGACCAGATAGGGCAGGTCGCGTGCGAGGCTGGCGGCGACTGCGGCAACCACCACAACCACCCCCAGCACTGCAAGCTTGATGTAATCCCACATTGTCTGCGTCCCTTTAATTCGCGCGCTGCCTTCCATATGTATCAGTGGCAGACGCAGTTTTGCATGTTGCCTTTTGTCACGGGCGGGTGCCGGGGACTTTGATTCAGGTCAAACACTCTGCCCCTATCCCTTGCGCCAGATCATCGCAGAAAAGCGGCCTTCCGGCCAGACTTTTGCCTGCGAGAGCACCAAAAGGAGTGACGCCATGAGCTACAAGACAATCTGCACCTTCCTGACATCGAACCAGGATGCCGCCGCGCAGCTTGATTCGGCAGCGCAATTTGTGGCCCGCTATGACGCGCATCTGGAAATATGCTGCCTTGGGGTTGATGTGACCCAGAGCGTGGGCTTCTACGCGGGCGCGCCCGCGCTCATCTATCAGGAGGCGCTGGACGAGGCGCGCGCACGCGCGGCAGCGCTCGAGTCGCTCGCGCGAGAGAAGCTGCGCCTCTCGACCATCCGCTGGAGCGTGGATAGCACCGTGCTGACTTTGGGCGGCATCAACAGTTATGTTGGCCTGAAATCACGCTTTTCCGACCTCGTGCTGCTGCCCCGGCCCTATGGCGACGGGCGCGGCCCACAAGATGAAATCGTAGCCGAGGCGGCGCTGTTCGAGGGCGATGCGCCGGTGCTCATCCTGCCCGAGCCCGGCGGGTCGCTGCCTGAATTTCGCAAGATCGTGCTGGCCTGGAACCAGAGCGATGAAGCCCTCCATGCAACCCGGGCCGCGCTGCCGTTGCTGCAAGGGGCCGATCTGGTGAACCTCTTGGTCATCGATCCGCCCAGCCACGGGGCGGAACGCTCAGACCCCGGCGGCTTGCTGACCCAGATGCTGGTGCGTCACGGTGTGCAGGTCGATGTTTCGGTGGTGGCGAAAACTCTGCCACGCATCAGCGATGTGCTGCGGCGTCATGCCACGGATCAGGCCGCCGATCTGCTGGTGCTGGGGGCCTACAGCCATTCCCGCCTGCGCCAGGCGATCCTTGGCGGCACGACGCGCAATATGCTGGAAGAGGCCAGCCTGCCGGTCTTCATGGCGCGCTAAGGCGGCCTGGTGCGTGCGGTTTCAGTTCAGGAACCCGCCATCGGAATCATCGCCGGTTTCTTCCAGAAGCGCATCAAAATCCGGGATCACGATCTGGCGCTTGCCTTCGGTCACGATCAGCCCTTCCCGGCGCAGGGCCGACATCTGACGGCTGACGGTTTCCAGTGTCAGCCCCAGATATTCCGACATCGCCTCGCGGGTCAGCGGCAGGTCGAAGCGCAGGGTTCCGTCGGCGGCGTTCAACTGCAGCGACGCGTCGCGTCGCGCAATGATGCAGATCAGGCTGGCGATCTTCTCGCGCGCG
>SLQN01000321.1 GCA_007131465.1 Paracoccaceae bacterium | reverse complement strand
CGTCAAACAGCGGAAAGCTTACTTGCACAAGCGCATCACCGGTCACTTCATCAAATAAATCTCCCGGCTGCTCTTCCTGCGTTCTGGCCTGCGCAACCAATTGCAGCATGGGAAGACGTGCACGTGCAGCAAATAACTCATCTTGCTCGGCGGCTTGCAAACGAAGCCACGCCGCACGCACATCCGGGCGGAGCAATACATGATCTGCCCACAGGATGTCGCGCGGCAAGTCAATCGGATCCGGCAGGTTTCCGTCAGGCGCAACCACCAGTTCGTCCGGGGCAATCCCTAGCAGGACGGCCAGCCGCTCGACACTGAGTTCTTGCGCAACTTTGGCACCCGGTAAAAGAGACTCCAGCCCTGCCACCAATTCACGCTGTTGATACACGTCCAGCAGTTCCCCAAGCCCTTCACGGAAACGCCTTTCCACGGCCTGCAAAGCGCTGCGGGCAGCTTCCAACTGCGTTTCAAGCAAAGCGACCGATGCCATACGTTCCTGCACATCCAGCCATGCATCAGCAATCGCGGCAGCCATGCTGATGGCCATCGCTTCGTAATCCATCATCACAGCATCAAACCGATACGCCGCGCCCGACACAGAGGCAGAAATACGTCGCCACAAATCCAATTCATACGAGAGAGCTGCACTTACGCGCCAAACATCACCAGATTCTGTATCACCATCGCGCAACACTTGGCGCTGTTGCCCGGCCGCCCCTTGCAGGGTTAACTGGGGAAAACGCGCAGCCTGCGTAGCGCGCAGCGCATAGCCGGACTGCTCCAAGCGATACCATGCCCCCCGCAACGACAAGTTATCGGCAAGCAACTGCCCGATTAACATCCCAAGCTGTTCATCCGCATATGGCTCCCACCAGTTAGCCTCAACACCATCCGGTGCCGATACAATTGCAGGGAATACAGCAGTTTCTGTAAAGATAGCATCCTCGGAATGGCGTGATGTAACGCATCCTCCCAGCATCAGCCCACAGCAGAGCCACCAGCTATAGGCACGCACGGGATCTCGTAGCATACCACACCTCAAAAAAACACGGACATATCTTTTCATGTTCTATCTTCATCCAGACAAGGAACCAATTGCTAGAACAAAACACACCGTAACAAATAGGGCGAACTTGCAAAAACATACAATATTAGTGTGAAAGATCGCAACAATATGGCAATAATGCAATTTTTCCCGCACTTGCAATTCAACTACGGAACAGGCACTATTCCGATTATGCCTCTGCGGGAAGCCCCAGACATGACTCACAGCGTTTCCCATCGCGAAAACAATCAAAATATGGAATATATGCATGAAAGCAGCTCTCATCGCGACAGAATTTGATGTAGCCGGAAGGTTAGTACGGGTTCTCTCCAACACAGGCGGCAACGTCAACGACACCTATATCGCGATCTTTCGCACAACCTTTTCAGAAGAAAGGTTCGTACTCCAACGCCTCAATCGACACGTATTTTCATCACCCGAAAAAGTAATTCAAAACATGAAAGTCGTCACCGAGCATGTGCACAACAAACTGGAAGCCGAGCAACATATGTCTGACCGCATCTGGCAGTTGCCGCGCGTGATCCCGACTAAAACCGGAGCCGACTTTATCCAGGATTCATCAGGCGATTACTGGCGTGCCATTTCCTTGATTGCGTCAGCCACCGCTTACGAACAGATCCAGAACCTCGAACATGCCCATGAGGCTGGGTTTGTGCTCGGACAGTTTCAGCGTTTAATTAGTGACATTCCTACCGATGCGCTCTCTGATACATTACCGGGATTTCATATCACACCCGGATATATTTCCAAAATGGATAAAATTTTGGAGGCCCAGCTTGCCCAAGAGCGTCTCAAAACCTCCGTAGATGCCGAGCATTGCTATCGCTTTATTTCTAAAAGGCGCGATTGGGCCTCCATTCTAGAAGACGCATGTCATCGTGGCGAGTTGTGCATTCGCCCTATTCATGGCGACCCGAAAGTGGCCAATATCATGATCGACGATGAAACAGGAAAAGGCACTTGCATCATCGACCTCGATACGGTCAAACCTGGTCTCGTGCATTATGATTTTGGCGATTGTTTACGTTCCTGCTGTAACCCTGTCGGAGAAGAAACCCAAGACCTGACGCGTGTCATTTTCGATACAGACCTCTGCGAAGCCATTGTCCGGGGGTATATGACCTATGCTCGGAGTTTCTTTTCCGATGCCGACCTACACTATCTGTATGATAGCATACGCCTACTTACCTTCGAACTCGGCGTCCGCTTTTTTGCTGACTACCTTGCCGGAAATGTATACTTCAAAGTAAAAAGCGACGAACAAAATCTCAATCGCGCGCTCGTGCAATTCAAACTCTGCGAGAGTATCGAAACCCGCGAATCTGCCATTCGCCGGATCCTCGACCGCTTTTCTGCCTAAAATTCCCTGTACGTGAAGGACACCGATCCCTCCCGTAGCTTTTGCTCCAGTTTAATCCGGAGGTAATTGCGAATCATTTGTCGCGTTGCGGGAACCAGCAACAGGAAGCCGAAGATATCCGTCAGAATACCCGGTGTGATCAGCATGGCGCCAGCCAGCAAAATCATCACGCCATCCATCAGACGTGGCGCCGGCATCACACCAGCCGCCATATCGCGCTGAATCGCCGCAACCGTCTGCAACCCTTGGGCTCGCGCCAGACTGGCCCCAATCACACCGGTCACCACGACCAGCACAATGGTCGGCAGCCATCCAATCCGGCTACCCACCAGTAACAACACCCACAACTCAATCAGCGGCAACCCCACAAACAATGCAACCAAATACGAAAACACCATACCATCAATCCCTTCTGAATTTATTACCGGCTTACCAGTCACTTCATTGTTCTCTACTCTTGACGCAACATTAGCGTCCCATTTCGGTTGACGCGAACGGCGACGCGAACGGATTACGAGTTGGCAAAAAAGAATCGTTCACCGTTCGCGTCGCCGTTCTCGTTCAACCAGACTCCCACCACTTCGACACAAGTTACACCTCCGCATCATCCGAGCGCGCTCGGAGCCGGGGCTAAACAGCAACTTCAGTTTCACATACAAGTTGTTGTGGATTTGCCAACGCGCTACCACAAACCGATTTCAATATCCAATGCCCAATGCGGAACTCCCACTTTCCAAGGTGAGCGAAGATAGCGCATGATTGCCTTGGGGCTCTTGTTGCTCTTCCCTTGCCACTCGCCACTCGCCACTCGCCACTTGCCACTTGCCACTTGCCACTTGCCACTTGCCACTTGCCACTTGCCACTATCATTGCAAATCAAAATCAAAAACCAATGGTAAATGATCCGAATACGTAACCGGCGGTATTGAAAAGTCGCTCATGTGAATATCTTTGCTGTAGAAAATGAAATCCAATTCACGTTTCGGCTGCCAGCTCGGAAAGGTAGGCAAACCTTGCTCATTGGCATTGCGCAACCCCGTGGCAGCAAGAAACAGATTCATTTCATTGCGCCCGAAGAATGCATTGAAATCACCCGCTACCACATGGGGCTTGTCAGTGGATTTTACCAGATCATATAACTCGGACATCTGTTGATGCCGAATGCGATACTTGAGCGCCAAGTGCACAAGAAATACGGTAACGCCCTCCAACTCCAGTTCAATCACAAGTTTTTTCATACCACGATTAAAAAAGTGAAACTGGCTCTGCTGGATCGTATCGCGCGTCAAGAAAGCATTGCCCTGTTTGTTTAAAACCGGAACATGATGCAGCCAGCTCCCCTCCCCATATTTACTTCGATAGCAATGATAATGACCAAGCTGTGTCGCCAATTGTTCCGCCTGATGATAACGCCGATGCCGGAATGAACCGCTATCGACCTCCACCAATCCAGCAATATCCGGATTCAAATCCTTCAAAAAACCGGCAATGGCATTTACGTTCGGGGTCGTGTGCCGCAAATACCCCTGCCAAGGCAATAAAGAACCGCCGCCGGTACCGTAGCGCATATTGTAGAGAACCATCCGCATCAGGCCTGCTCCGCCGCCGTGTGCGGCACCAACACGCGCAATGCCTTTGGCAACACACTTACATTCACATTCGCATCCATTTCCATTAACTCACCATCCAATTGCAAAGGCCCGGCGTGCTCCCGCTCCACACGCAGCCCCTTCGAACTACGCGTATACACATGTGGAATCCTGTGAATCGAACCATCAAACAAGCGCGCGAGGTTCGCCAATACAAGCGGAAAATCACGCTGCAAGGCACAAATAAACTCGAGCTGTCCATCATTATGTTTCGCATGCGGAGCAATTACCGCCCCGCCACCAAACTGCGTCAAATTGGCAATGGTCAAAATCACCGGTTCAACCAAATCACGTGTCTCGCCATCATCAAAGATCACCCGCATATTCTGCCGTTCGTAGTCAAAAAATTCCTGCACCCCTGCAAAGACATAGGGCAAAATGCCGCGGAAGGGAAATTTTTCAAACGTACGCACAATGGCCGCATCCCACGCCATGCTGCAGGTGACGAAAAAGGGGACGTCGTTCACGACGCCGACATCAATTTCCCGACTCTGTCCCTCTGCCAGTTGTGCTACCGCTTTGGCAGGATTCAGATCAAGGCCAAAATGGCGGGCAAAGCCATTTCCACTTCCAGCGGGTATCACGCCGAGCTGAATATCCGTATGGATCAATACACGCCCAATCGTACTGACGGTTCCATCGCCACCCACAACCAAAAGCGTATCCACGCCTTCATCGACGGCACGTTGCGCCTTGGCAATCCCATCTTCTTTGCTCTGGGTAAATTGGTAGGCAACATCCGTGTCCGGATTCTCGAAATAGCGATCAACGGCCCCGCGCAATCCACGGAAAGACTGTCCAATCCCGGATCGAGGGTTAAGCAACAATCTGACTTTCCGCATACACCAACCTCAGCCTACAAATACATAATCAGGATTATAATCGCACCGATCAGACACCCGACACCCGCAAACAACCACGCGCGCTCCAGCCATTTGCGTTCTTCAAAACCTTGTCGATATCTGCGTTTCGCACCGCCTAACTCATAACTGAAAAGCATACAAAAGATACCCCAGCTAAACAGTCCGGCAATTTGCCATGCAGGAACCTGCAGTATCCCTGCAATAAACCACATGCTCGCAAAAACCAACGCAATCGCGCCTACGCGTATTCCAACTGCTTTCATAACCCCATCATGTTAACGCAGCATGAGCAACCCGCAAACATTTTCCTGCTAGATGTCGCAAAATGGCAGAAACTCACAGCCCGACCGTCCATCCCCCCCCGGGGATCGCTAGGCTCCAGCCTGGCCCGCCAGTGGATCGGGCAAAACAAAGCCCAGAGAAAGCCCCAAGGACAAACCATGACCACCCCATGCACAATCCACGGTCCAGAGCGGG
>SLQN01000426.1 GCA_007131465.1 Paracoccaceae bacterium | reverse complement strand
GAATACAGTACGTCCCGAAATTATTCTCATATTTGCAAGTTTATACAGATCAACGCCAACAAAACGGAGAGTACCTCATCACCGGTTCGCAGAATTTTTTAATGTTGGAAAAAATATCTCAATCTCTAGCAGGGAGGGTATCTATTTTTAATCTATTGCCTTTTTCTGTAGAAGAATTGAAATCCGGAAATTTTATTTATCAAAGCTGGGAAGAATACCTATTGAAAGGATCATTTCCCCGAAAATGGGTGAACGACATTGATGCAATTGATTTTTATGATAATTATTTGCAAACCTATGTAGAGCGTGATGTACGGTTAATAAAAAACATTCTCAATCTCGATTTATTTCAAAAGTTTCTACAGTTATTGGCCGGTCGGGTTGGACAGTTGTTTAATCAGAGTAGCTTGGGAAATGAATTGGGGTTGGATAATAAAACCATTAATTCCTGGATGAAATTATTAGAGGCATCATTTGTGGCTTTTCGGTTAAAGCCATATTATAATAATTTTAACAAGAGGATTATCAAAACACCTAAGGTTTACTTTTATGATACAGGGCTCCTGGCTTATTTGTTAGGTGTAAGAACAATACAGGACTTAGAGATTCATTTTGCAAGAGGACAGTTGTTTGAAAACTTTGTAATACTGGAGAAGATTAAACAGAGCTTGAATTCAAAAAACCATGATCAATTTTACTTTTGGAGAGACTCCGCAGGAAATGAAATCGACCTGCTGATAGAGAGGGGACAGAATTTGCTTGCTTTAGAAATAAAATCCGCAAAGACCATCCATCCTGATTTTTTTAAAACGTTAAAATACTTCCATAAAATCAAGCCGGAAGTCGATGCCTATTTGGTTTATGGTGGAAATGAAATTCAGCGAAGATCCGATTGTAAAGTACTAGGCTTCAGTCATTTGAAAGAAATATAGGAATCATGTTTGTCTCATCAATTCAATGGAGACGAGACCAACTCCCTACTTCTATCTTCCCTCTTTATGAGACATGTCTGCGTCTAAGGACGAGATAAATAGTTTTTAGTCTTCATTAACTCCCTCAGTAATCATTCGTAATTCCTAATTCGTAATTCCTTCTTTCACCTCCACCAATCAGTCTCTAACAAGATTCATCTGAATAAGCTGGTACGCATCATTTTCTCTAATCTTAACAAAATACGATCCACCCGGGAAGTGGCTGAGATCGATTGAAAATGGCGAGGCAGTCCCATTGTTTGTTAAACCGGATTTTAACAGTTGTCCGGAACTGTTGAAAACAACGTAGTTGATTCTATTTGAGGTTTCAGTTGCTGCCCCTTTTCGCTTTATGTAAACAACATCAGTGGTAGGATTGGGGTAAGAATACCAGTTGCTTTGTGAACTAGAAAATAAGTCATCAATAGAGGAAACAAAACAGTCATCGGACACTATCTGACACCATCTCGCTTCAAACTCCTGGCGAAAAATATTAGCTATATCAGCATCGTGAATAATAAGCGTATTTTCATCATTGTGGTTTTCTGCTCTGTTGGTCCAGTTGTGAGATCCTGTTACTACTTTTGGACTTTCCGCATTGGACTCAGCGTCAATGATGGCATATTTATGATGAAGCTGTACATTAGGTACCGTATTGGGATGCATATTCACTCCATTGTTGAGTAGAGCCTGAAATCTGGACCCGCTGGCATTGATATCATTGATTAATCCTCGTACATTTAATCCTTGGTGGTGTTTCTGGATTACTGTATTAGCAAGTGGATTGTGGGTAAAAAGAAGCAATGCCAGCGAAATACTTTCCTGGGCATTGAGCATTGCTTGCGAAATATGAAATGAGGTATTGTCAGATGGTGAGAAGTAGATTTCCATGGGCACATCACCTACCATGAGCCATTTTGGTGTGTTGTCGTTTTTAAACTGTCCAAATCTGGAGTTATTGGTATTCGGTATTGCAGTGGAAGAACCCCACATTTCTTCAAATTCCATTTCAAATATCTGAGCAAGTGATTGGTCCTGAATAAAAAGTGCGTTGTTGTTGTCTGTGGCGATCTGCTGAGTAGTAAGATTAGTAGACCCGGTAATTACCCAACTATCCATTTCTTCAGTAGCGTCAATGATCAAAAACTTGTGATGCATAATTCCATCATTATCATCTCTTTTTAAAACATTAAATGCCAGGGAGGTATTAAGGGCAGTATTCGCATTTTCACCTTCGGCAATGTAGCGCACCCGAACTCCCCGATTGGCAGCCCTATTCAAAGCAGATACTATATCATTTCGATTGATGTTATATGCTGCAACGTCAATACTCACTTCTGCTTCATCTATTTTCTGGATAATTGCATTCCTAATGGCTGTGCCTGATGTTGAAACAGGTGATGATCCATTGCTTACGTCTTCATTAATACTGCTGTTGAAATACACCAGAATATCCCCACTTGAAATGGAACGGGTAATAAAAGGAATGTCCCAAATGGTATCCTTAGAACCGAAAAAGGTTTCCACCGCTACGGAAATATGATACAATGCTGATGGACTTAAACCTTGAATAATCTTTTGATTTCTGCTCTCCATTTTTTTCTCCTTCCATTTCCCCAGATGACTAAGATTGTAGCCGGTAATGGTATAATGAGGCGAGTTAGAACGAAGGCTAATAGCATCGGTCTCAATACGCTCAATAGGGGAGTGGTCCTTACTGTTGATGAGCTCAAAAAAGTCTGCTTCCTGGACCTGAGAAAATAAAGACAGACTATTGGCTAACAGGAAAACCCCAAGTAAAATAGTAAATCTAAACATCATTTTTTTATTCGTGTCACAACAAAACAAAAAAAGTGACCGATTAGTTAAATCAGTCACTTTTTTTCATTTTCCATATCTAAGAATTATCTGAAAATTCTCAAATTATCAATTCTGTAGGTGGTAGTGTTTCCCTCCGGATTAGAACCCTCATAAACAAAGGCAATGTGGGCGGTTCCCTCATGATTTGATAAATCAATAATTCCCGAAGAAATAAATTCCCATCTATCCTGATTGGCACCTGCTACAGTTGCATCTAATTCAGTCCAGCTGGATTCAGTAGGATTTCCACCATCAAAATCGTTGGAAATATACACTCGTAAGCCATCGTGCACATGGAACCCCTGAGCGGACTCGAATTCCATCCTAACACCATTCTCCACATTAACTTCAGGTGTAATTAACCATATTTTATTTTCGTCATCATCAGATTGAAAGGCAGAAACTGTAGCAAATCTATTTCCGCTGAATTCACCTACGGTCCAAAGCCTACTGCCTGTTTCTGAATAATTTGTCCATCCTGTTATGTTTAGGTCTTCACCAGCTGTCGCCATTTGAAAATCTTCCTCAAGTAGAGTTTCCGGGCCACTAATATCTCCGTCTATGTCGTCCAGATTTCTGATGCTGATTTGCCTTGTTTCTTGCGTTCCACCAATAGATAATATTCCGACTATCGAAACCGTCTCAGTGGGGAAGTTAACGTCTGCAAAAGTAGCCTGAGGTCGGGTAAACATATCTATTTCCCCTGTTCCATCATTTACCGTTGTTGAAAAAGCAAAAGTGCTTCCACCGTCTGCTTTGGTAATATCTGCATCTGAAATGAATACCAGCCTTGATTCATATTGGTCAAAATTACTGAGAATATCTGCTATGGTTAATGGGATTGGTTGCACTTCATTGCCGGTGCTTACTACCTGCGTGCTTTGCAAGCTGACATTATTTAACTGCAGAAGTCCTTGAAATTGACTTAACTCAACTCCACTTACATTGATTTCCAGTTCTGTACCCATATCAAAATTGTGGTTGCCGACAAATCTAACTACAATTCCGGCATCATCATCCTGGATAAAAAGATTTTGCCCAACTACATTGTTGTTTTCCTTATCGGAAGTTACGATACCTCTGATTGCCACTGCACCACTTACATTGGTTGTTGATCCTTCGAATTGATCCCGGATTTCAGTTATTGGAACTATAGTTACATCAGGTAATTCTCCATCAATGTCATCGAGATTTCTGATGCTGATTTGTCTGCTTTCCTGAGTACCCCCAACTGATACTATACCGGTAACGTTCACAGGTCCGGGTGGGAAGGGATCGTCAGCAAAATTAGCTTGAGGTCGGGTAAACATATCTATTTGTCCTGTACCATCATCCATGGTTGTTGAAAAAGCAAAAGTACTTCCTCCGCCTGGTTTGGAAAGGCTTGCATCATTAATTAAGACTAACCTTGACTCATATTGGTCAAAATTCCCTAAAAGGTTGGAAATAGTCAACTCAATGGGTTCTACCTCATTATCCGTACTGATTACTTGTGCATTCAATAGATCGACATTGTTCAGTTGCAGCAATCCCTGAAATTGGTTTAATTGGACGCCACTGACGTCAATTTCCAGTTCGGTACCCATTGCAAAGTTGTGGTTCCCATTAAATCTAACAGCGATACCAGCAGTGGCATCCTGAATGAAGAGGTTTTGACCAACAACATTATTGTTCTCCCTGTCAGAAGTAACAATTCCTCTGATAACAGCAGCTCCACTTACATTAGTGGTCGATCCGGTGAACTGTCCACGAATGGATGAAATGGGGGTAAATTCAAATTCGCAACGTTCTTCTGTAAGTTGTACATCCTCAATTTCGCGAATGAATAACTGTTTAGTAGTTCCAAAAACGGTGTAAATTCCCACTACGCTTCCACTACCTTCAGGTAGTTCTGTATTTGCAAAATCAGCAAACCCACTTGTCCTGACGATAATCGGAGCATCACCCGTACAGCTTGTCAAATCCCGATTTGTTGTTAAACGAATCTGATTTCCATCCTCATCAATGGTATTAATAGCAAAAGTTTCTCCCAGATCTGAAGTCCTAAACTGCACGTTTTCAAGTCGGATCAATTTATTGATGTCATTTTCAGTCAATTCATCCACTCTCTTATTGACGGGGCTTAAATCTTGATTCCATTTTCCTCTAACGATAAATCTGTTAGCAAGGGGAAGGGGAACTCCGTCCATTTCTGTTGGGTTGCCGGCAGCATCTCGAATAACGCCTGCACCAAGCTGAAGACTTCCATTGAAGTCATTGATATACATCCCCTGAGCTCTGATAAATAACCTCCTGCCTATTGGGTAATCATTGTGCAGGTCAGTGAAGTTAAACCTAATTTGAATGCCTCCGGTCTCATCCTGAATTACCAGATTCCTAAAGAAGTTACCCGATCTGTCATCAGCAGTAACTACAGCTGCAAAAACTAGATCTTCAGTAATTTGATTGAATTCTCCCGGCTGGTAGAAAGCCTTGATGTCATCTATGGTTGCATTGGTAGCAATATCAGGGTCCTCACCTTCCGCGGGAGGATCTTTAAAGTCCTCTTTTACACATGAAGCGATGAGTGCAATTAGGGAAAAAGCAAAAAATAATTTT
>SLQN01000047.1 GCA_007131465.1 Paracoccaceae bacterium | reverse complement strand
TTTGACCGGCCAACCAAGGCGTGGCCATCTCCGTCGAAGGAGAAACGCGCGAAAGTTGGTGATGCCCTGAGGGGCGGCATATCATGGCGGTGTTCAGACGCCGTCAATTCTCAGCCGAGGAGGCGAAGCGGCTCAAGCGCGAGATCGATCGGGGCGATGATCCCCTCGATGAACGCAAGGCGGCGCGCGGCGCCCCCACGGTCAAGGAACTGGCCGCCCGCTATATCGAGGAACATCTGCCGAAGCTCGCGAAGACCAGCGCATCGGATCAGATCGTCATGCTCGAACGACTGGTGCTCACCTTCTTTCAGAAACACCTGATCAACGGCCCGACTGTGCCTGATACGATTCCGCAGTTCCGCCAACTGGGAGAACTTCGCCATCAGGAGCTCCTTGCTCGCAAAGCAACCTTGGAACATCTCCCAGTTGATTTTCGCCAGAATGATGTCCTGAAGCTCGCGCAAGTCGGCGTACTCTAGTTTTCCCGCCAAATGCTCATAGTAATCGAGGTCCATTGCAGGGTTCTTCTTCGCATCTCTTTGGATGCGCTCCTTGATCTTTTGTTGGACATGCTCCGGGATAGAGCCGCGGCCGTCCGCCATTTCAGCTACGATTCTTGCCCTGATCGCAAGTTCCGCTTGCTCGATCTCCGCGTCCAGCTGTCGAAGATTGGGCGGCAGATCCAACCTCTCCTTTACCAACAGATTTTCTATGGCGTCTTGAAGGGTTCTCTGCCTCTCAGAGATGAAGGCTTCGAAGTCGTCAGGCGTGAACGGCTTTCTAACTAGAATGTCGAACGCGGCCGGGGAAATGAAATGACTCTCAAGAATGGCGCGAACAGTATTCTCGCCGTTTGTCGCAATCCATTCCGGCAGGTAGGGTTCACCAAAGCGGCCTTCCAAGCACCGTGCGGCGACCGGCCTTAGGCAGATTTTTTGTAGCAGGGGTATGTGATCCACCACTCCGGCATGACCGTCGACGAGGTGGTGGGGGGCGACCCGTGTTGAGAAGCAATGTGAGATTCACCCATGGCCGAAGCAGACCTTCAAATTCGGCTTTCGGCAACTATTTGTTTCGTGACCTGGCAGGATCGATCAGACCCAAGATCAAAGCGCGGGCGACAGTCTCGGTGCGCGTGCGTGTCCCGAGTTTTGCGCGGGCGCGACCGAGATACTCGCGCGTTGAGCGTTCCGAGATCCCCAACCGGTCTGCAATTGCTTCGGCCTGAGCACCCTCCGCCAGCGCCGAAAGAATCTGCCTTTCGCGATTTGACAGAGGCTTTGTCACAGGCAGCGCCGGTTTTCGCCACCGTAGCGCCAGGAAGGCCGTGAAAAGAAGCCCTGCTGCCTGCAACGCCTCTTGGCGCGCGGCGACGAACTGACCGAATTCCGGCCCCGGATCATCGCCCCAGATGTTCAGTGTCGACATCTGGGGCGAAGCGGGATTGCTGAGCGGCAGGACCAGGGCCTGATGTTGTCCCATCCCGAGCATGGCTGTCGAAATCGGCACGAAGGGCGTGTCACGCTGACGCGCCAGCAATGCGCGATGGTCAATGAACAAGGGACGGTGCGACACTGCCAGAAACCTGAGCGTCGGCCGCAGGTGCCACAGGTCGCGGTCTTCTGCCTGCCGGACATCGCATTGGAAACTGCGCAGGCGTGCATCGAGATCGGCATCCCAGAACGTCCCGAAGATGCGTGCTGACGGGTGTTCGGCAAAGGGATTCGCGGCACGCCTTGGCAGATCGACGTGCAACGATGCACGGTCAAGACCATTGCGCGCGAGGACCGCGTGAAACGCCAGCCAGGCATCCTCAGGGCTGCTTGCGCCATTAACCATGTCGGCAATGGCTTGAAGGTCCAGTCCATCCATATCGCCGCAGAGCGTTGTGTCGTCAGAAGTGACGACATGACAATAGCACAGAAAACCCCGAACCTGAGCGAGATTTACGCCGCATGATTATTGTCGATGTAATTGGTCACTCAAGCAGTTTCATACCCGATGCGCTGCAGCGCTAAAAGGGAGGTAGCACGAATGGGCTCGGCTCAGGACGTGACAGGTCTTTTCCAGAAGCTTCACAGTGTTTTCGCAACGCGTGGGCGGCATCCGAAAGTGATGCTGCGCGTTCTGCTGGTGCTGGCATGCGCATCGGTCGGGGCAAACGCGCAGATCATGGCGCAAACTCCCGCAGAGCGCGCCGACCTGTCAGAACGCCCCACGGACGCGCCCGGCATCGTAGCCGATGTCCTTGGCCTGCCAACGGTGTTCGAGGAAAATGTCGGCCAGGCTGGTGCGCATGTGTCCCATCTTCTGCGCGCCGGGAGCTTTTCGGCGGCTTTTCGTCCTGATGGTTTCGATGTTGCCGTTTTCCGGCGCGCAACGGACGATGCGGATGCGCTTGACGCTGGCCCTACGGGCAATCTGTTCGGGCTTAGCTTCCTGCGCACACGCGGTGCCCGTATTGTGCCCGGCGACCGCGTGGAAGGAATAATCAACATTCTGGTTGGCGCGGACCGGGCGAATTGGCACGAAGCTGTGCCAGCCTATCGCGAGCTGATCTACCGTGATCTGTATCCGGGGGTCGACATGGTCATTCACCACGCCTCCGGCGCGTTGGAATTCGCGCTCGACCTGCAACCGGGCATAGCACTCGATACGGTGCGTTTCGCGGTGCACGGTGCCAGAGAGCTGGCGCTGACAAAGACCGGAGCACTGGCGATCCGGACCAGCGGCGGTATCATTGAGCTGACCGCGCCCAAAGCGGCACAGATCCGAGGTGACCGTCTTGAGCCTCTGCCTGCCGCTTTCGTCCTGCTCGGCCCTCAGGAAGTTGGCTTCACCGTCGAAGGACGCGCCCGCGACGCAAGGCTGATCGTGGATCCGAAGCTGCTTTTTCAGTCCTGGTTCGGCGGTGATCGGCGCGATGGCATGGCGGGTGCCTCTTACAGCCGGGTCGGGCCATTGCGGCCCGTCCCGGACCTCAAGATATCCCCGGACGGGACTGAAATTGCGATTTCAGGCACCACGGACGGGTTCAGCTTCCTTCAGGCTGGGGGTTATGGCGTGATCAATGGCACGAGAAACGCCTTCGCGGCGAGGTTCGAGCGGCAGGGCGCAGGGCTGTCGCTCATTTATGCCACTGTGATCGGAGGGCGTGGAGAGGATTTCGCCACTGGCGTAGCCCCCTATCCCGCGCCTGCCCGCGCGCCTGACGGTGGGCCGGGTGTGCGCTTGCGCTCGGCTCCAGACCTCTTTGTGTCGGGCTGGACGCAGTCTGAAAATTTCCCCACCTCACCTGGTGCAATACATGAGACACGATCGCATGGGGGCGGCTTTGTTGCCCTGCTGGGGGCCACGGGGATGTTCCTGAACGGCACCATGATCGGCCACGGACCCGATGCCTATCCCAATGCGATCGCGCTGGATCTTCCGGCAGATCCGGCAAAGCATGCTCTGTTCGTCGGCGGTGCGATCGGCTTCGCGTCGGAAATCGACGAATCGGTAAACGCACCGTCTTCATCCCCCGGTCTGGGGGTCTTTGACGGTTTCGTGGCCCGGATAAAACCTCAACTCGATGCCTATGACTATCTCACCTATGTCGGCGGCAGTGGCGTCGATGTCGTGCAGGACATCGCCGTGCTGGACGCCGAGGCCTATGCCGTGGGCACGACACGGTCTTTCGATCTTCCGACGACCCCGGCCGTTTTCGTGAAGCAACCCAATCACAGTGGCATCGCAGCCGGAACATCCGCCACGGACTGTCTGCCGCCGGCCTCCTTCACCCCGATCATCCTGCATAGCGAGTTCCCAGGCCCGTTGAATTGTTTCGACGGCTTCATCGCGCGGTTTTCGCCTCAAGGCGACGTGATGTTTCTCACTTATGACGGAGTGGGCCGGGGGGATTTTCTGCATGGGGTTGCCCTGGACAGGCGTGAAGATTTTCGCGGTTTTGTGGCAGCAGCGGGCAGTCGTGTCTGGTTGGATGAGATTAGCATCGCTCCCGACCAGACGATCTTGGTCGACAGAAGCGCGATCACGCTGCGTCGCGCGACAAATTTCGGGGGCATTTTCGGGCCCAATCTCGCCTATGCACAGACGGGGCGCAGCAACCTGGGCGAAGCCATCGCGCTCGACAGCGCAGGGCGCGCGCATATCGTCGGCACTGTGGACCAGCCCGACCTCGCGACTGGGCCATCCGTGCATTCGCTGATCGAGATCGAGGACGACGATTCGGTGATTATCGGGGCAGAGGATGCGCTCCCCCAGATGTTCTATCTTCAGATCGGGCCGAACGCCACATTTCCGGACATTTTCGACTATCTCGGTGGCAGCCGTCCCGATCTGGGATATGCCATCGATGTTGCAGGGGTGCCGCTTGACGGATTTTGCGCGGCCCTGTTGGGTGAAACCGGGTCGACCGACATTGAGCCCATTTCGCCAGCCGGACAGCCCGTTCTCGACGGTGCGACGGACCTTCTTCTGGCAGTCCTGTGCGAAATACCTGAGATTGAACGGGTCACCGTATCCAAGTCATTCAGTCCGCTGGAAGTGTTTCAGGCCGAGGGCGCCGCAACGTTTGCAGACGTTGAGTTCGTGATCCGGAACGACGGCCCGTCCCCGATCGAGGTCACGTTGTTTGATGAATTGCCCGCCGGTTTGACTTTCGTCCCGGAAGGTGCCCAAGGGTGCAATTATTCACTGACGCGCCTGCGCTGCAACCTGACTGTTGCAGGCGGCGGGGCCCACTTGCCCATTACCGTCCGGGTGCGTGTCCAGCCCGGGACCTGCCCGGGTCGGTTCGAAAACGTCGCGCGGCTTTATCCTGGGCACACTTCGGGTGATGGGGTCGACCCGCCAACGGGGTCATTCTACCTCACATCGCAACCTACGACACTCAATGTCGTGTGCAGGGGCCGCGGTGATTGCCGGGAATTCGATCCCGCAGGGAATTGCTATTGTGGCCCCGATTTTGGCGATTGCATCGAGGAGGGGACGTACTGCGAGGTCAGTCAGGGCGAACTTTGGCCGATGTTCGGAATCTGCCTGCCTGAGGGTGAGGCGTCGCGAGACTGCCGCATCCAGTATGGGTGGGCCGGCGGAACCGAATTTGTAACCATCCCGTCAGGCGAGACGATGACCATCGAACAGAGTGCCATGCGCTTTGTGCGCAATTTCGAAGACCGACCGGCAGTGTTCGTGCAGATGGATCGGGAAGGCATCGTTGTCCCTGAATTCACGCTCTTCCCGGGAGATCGTGATCCTGCCAGTATTTTCGGCAACTACAGCCCGGTGCCGCCATTTTTCGGCAGTCTGCCCACGCTTAAAAGCCTTAGGTGTCTTACGGCATGGTGATTCGGGGCGGAAGACGCGAAGGGGCGAATTTAAGGTGCTGAAACTCCGATCTGACGCCTGTCGAGGTCACCTTGAACTACACTATCAGGTAAT
>SLQN01000368.1 GCA_007131465.1 Paracoccaceae bacterium | reverse complement strand
TGCCGGTCATTGCCTCCGGGGGTGTGTCACGGTTGGAAGACCTGATCGCGCTACGCGACTGCGGCGCGAAACTTGAGGGGGCAATATCGGGGCGGGCGCTCTATGACGGCAAGCTGGACCTCGCCCGCGCCATCTCCACACTGAAGGGCTGAACTGTCGCGTTGCGATGCGCCCAGAGCGGGCACGGCGCCTTGAGCCAGGACCTCTCCCCAATCGATGAGCAAGCCCCGGCGCAGGACACAGGATCGCCAGCACCACGCTATAAGCGTTGAGAAGCCCGGGGCCTGTTGGTCCCCGATGCGCTGAGGTCAGTCCCGGCAGTTCACTCTGCCGCTGAAGAGGACGGCGTCTCGGCTGCGTCGGGCGATGGCTTGCGCGGCTTGCGCGGCGCGCGCCGGACAGGCTTGGCGGCCGTGTCGGCGTCGCCGGACACCAAGTCCGCAGACCCGTCCCCGGCAGGGGTTTGCGCCTTCGGCTCTCGGGGCTTGCGCCGATTGGCCGGGCGCGGTTTCGCAGGCGCATCCTCCGGCTTTTCGCTGCGTGGCACAGGGTTAGGCGTATCCGCCGATGCGCTTTCCGGCGTTTCGACCAGATCGGCCGATCCGGCCCCCGGATCGCTGAAATCCTGCACCGAAAAATTGTCCTGCGTACGGGTGTCGCGCAGACCATCGCCAGACGGGTGTCTGGTATCCGCGTCAGAGCGCTGATCCGGGCGACGCCCGCCATTCTGGGACCGATCATTCTGGGGCCGCTCAGTCTGGCCGCGCTCATCCGGTGTGTATCGGCGCTCATCCGGCTGGTTGCGCGACCGGTCGTCCTGATGCTGCCGGCGGGCATCCTGCTCGGCCTGCATCTCGCGCTGGGCCTGGGCCAGCATGCGGGTATAATGCTCGGCATGCTGCTGAAAGTTTTCGGCCGCGACACGGTCATTGGACAGTTGGGCGTCGCGCGCCAGAACCTGATATTTCTCGATAATCTGCTGCGGGGTTCCGCGCACCTTGCCTTCCGGCCCGGAACTGTCGAACACCCGGTTGACGATGTTTCCAAGCGTCTTCGGGCGGTTCGACTTCGAACGCGAACGTTTGTTCGATGATCTCATGTGTTATATGTATCCTGCCTTGCGTGGCATGCCATGCAACCTGAGCGATGATCGTGCCTTGCGATCCATCAGATTGCTGAATGGGATTATACGGCGCAGCGCATAACATTGTCCGCTGCCGTGTTCCTGACTTGCCATGCCTGCGACCGCATGACAAGCCCCAGAGGCATAAAATATCGTGCATTGGTCAGATGATGCAGATTTGCCATGCCCGGCGTGCCAGGTATCCCGAGGTCATGGCCCGTCCAGAGCCTGTGCGGCAACGACGCGGGCGCGTCCGGTCATGTCGGACATGATTTGAATATCGCGCAGGCCCGCCGCTTCCATCAGCGCCTGAACCGCAGCCCCCTGCCCCAGCCCGATCTCGACCAGTAACCGTCCTGCGGGGCGCAGATAGGTTGGGGCCTTGGCGATAATCGTGCAGTAGGCGGCCAGTCCGCTGCCATCACAACCTGCGGGAACCAGCGCCATGCGCGGTTCCCAAAGGCGCAGTTCAGGCGCCAGATGGCTATACTCGCAGGCCGCGATATAAGGCGGGTTCGACACGATCAGGTCAAAGGACCCTCGCACCTGTTCGAACCAATCCGAGCGCGTGAGTTGCGCCCGCTCAGCAAGACCCAATGCACGCGCATTGCCACGCGCCACCTCCAGCGCCTGCGGCGAAAGGTCCACCCCCAGACCACGCGCCTTGGGGCACTCGGCCAGCAATGTCAGCAAGATCGCCCCGCTGCCTGTCCCCAAGTCAAGCACTGTTTCAAAGGGGTGTTCAAGCGCCGCCGCAATCAGGGTCTCGGTCTCGGGGCGCGGGTCAAGGACATCGGGGGTGACAAGAAAATCCCGCCCCCAGAACTGGCGCTGCCCGATGATCTGCGCGACGGGCTGATGGCGCGCACGGGCCGAAATCGCGCGCTGGAAAGCGGCGTCCTGCGCGGCGTTCACCGGGTCCGCCAGCACCAGTGTCACCCGATCCGGCGCGATCCCCAGCGCATGGGCCAAGAGCCAGCGCGCATCGCGGGCCGCCCCCTCAATCCCCGCCGCGCGCAACTTTGCCACGCCCTCGGTCAGCAGGTCGTGCGCCAGTTTCACGCTTCCATCTCGGCCAGCCTTGCGGCCTGATCGGCCAGGGTCAGCGCGTCGATCACCTCATCCAGATCGCCCTGCATCACAGCGTCCAGCTTGTAAAGTGTCAGGTTGATACGATGGTCCGTCATCCGGCCTTGCGGGAAATTATAGGTGCGAATCCGCTCTGACCGGTCGCCCGACCCGACCTGCGCCTTGCGCGCATCGGCGCGCGCGGCGTCGGCGCGCCGGCGCTCCAGGTCATAGAGTTTCGCGCGCAGCACCTGCATTGCAATTGCCCGGTTCTGATGCTGCGACTTTTCCGAAGACAGAACCACGATCCCGCTGGGGATATGTGTGATCCGCACAGCCGAATCGGTGGTGTTCACATGCTGCCCGCCGGCACCCGAGGCGCGCATCGTGTCGATGCGGATATCTTGCGCGGGGATGTCGATATCTACCTCCTCCGCTTCGGGCAAGACAGCAACCGTCGCAGCCGAGGTATGAATCCGCCCGCCTGATTCGGTGACCGGCACGCGCTGGACCCGGTGCACGCCCGATTCGAATTTCAGCCGCGCGAAGACATTTTCCCCGGCCACGCGCATCACGGCTTCGCGCAGCCCGCCCAGTTCGGTTTCGGACTGGCTGACGATCTGAACCTGCCAGCCGCGTGCCTCGGCATAGCGTTGATACATGCGGAGCAGATCGCCCGCGAACAAGCTGGCCTCCTCGCCGCCGGTTCCGGGGCGCAATTCGATCAGCGCGGGCCGCGCATCGGCGGCGTCACGCGGCAGAAGGGCCACACGCAGGGCCTGTTCCAGATCCGGCAGGGCCAACTCCAGCCGGGCAAGTTCCTCCAGCGCCAGCTCGCGCATTTCGGGATCATCGCGCATCGCCTCGGCATCAGTGCGTGCGGCGACTGCCTGCTGAAAGGCCGCAATCTGCGCCACGACAGGTTTAAGTTCGGCGTATTCGCGCGTCAGCGGCGCAATCTCCTCTGGCGCAACCCCGTCCATAAGGCGCGCTTCGATATAACCGAACCGGCGCGTGATCTGATCGAGCGTATCCTTGGCGAACATATCTGTCCTAGTGGCCAAACTCTGCCGCCCGGTCAAGCCATCTTGGCGCAGGGCCGGTCTTGTGCTGGACGCAAGCGCGCGCAGGATTTAAGACCGACACAGGACAAGATACACAGATAACAGGGACATCGACGAAAATGGGCGATTGGGCCGCGCATATCGACACAGCTTTCTGGGTTACTTGCGGCGCAATTGTAGTGTTGCTCGTTGTCTCGGGCTTCTTTTCGGGGTCGGAAACCGCGCTGACGGCGTCCAGCCGGGGCAAACTGAAAGCGCAGGCCGACAAGGGTGCCAGCGGGGCACAGAAGGCGCTGGCGCTGACCGAGGATAGCGAGCGCATGATCGGCGCGGTCCTTCTGGGCAATAACATGGTCAACATTCTCGCCGCATCGCTGGCGACCGCCCTGTTCACGCGGGTTCTGGGCGATGGCGGGGTGGCGCTGGCCACGCTGATCATGACGATCCTCGTGCTGGTTTTTGCTGAAGTGCTGCCCAAGACCTATGCCATTTCCAACCCGGAGGCCGCAGCAATCCGGGTCGCGCCGATACTGCGCTGGGTCGTGGCCATCTTCTCGCCGGTCGTGTCTGTGGTACGATTCGTGGTGCGCCGGGTGCTGGCGCTGTTCGGCGTCAGCATTGATCCCGACAGCCTGATCCTTTCGGTGCATGAAGAAATTGCCGGGACGCTGGCGCTGGGTCATTCCTCGGGGTCGGTCGAGAAGGAACACCGCGACCGGCTTCTGGGCGCGCTGGACCTGTCGGAACGCACGGTCGAGGAGATCATGCGCCACCGCAGCCAGATCGAGGTTGTCAATGCCGATGACCCGATCGAAGTCATCATCGCGCAATGCATCAACTCGCCCCATTCGCGCCTCCCGATGTATCGCGAGGACCCCGAGAACATTACCGGCATCCTCTATGCACGCGATCTGGTGCGCGAGATGCACCGTCTGGTCACCGAAGCCGGAGGCGATTACGCCGCCATCGGCAAGCTGGACCTGAGCAACTGTGCCCGCGAGCCCTATTTCGTGCCCGAAACCACGCCGCTGGACGAACAGATGCAGGAATTCCTGCGCCTGCGTCGGCATTTCGCGCTGGTCGTCGATGAGTATGGCGCGCTGCACGGTCTGATCACGCTGGAAGACATTCTGGAAGAGATCGTGGGCGAGATCGAGGATGAATACGACACCACCCACGCCCCCGAGGTCGAGCGCGGCGCGGATGGCGAGGTGATGGTGGATGGTGCGATGACGATCCGCGACCTGAACCGGACGCTGGACTGGACGCTGCCAGATGAAGAGGCCGTGACCGTGGCGGGGCTTGTCATCCACGAAGCGCAATCAATCCCCGAGCAGGGGCAGGTCTTCTCGTTTCACGGCTACCGCTTCCGCATACTGGCCCGCGAAGGCAACCGCATCACCCGGATCAGCCTGCGCGCGATGGAAGACCCGACCGAGCCGGCCTGACGGGCCTATAGCGCGGGTCGCGGCTCTGGTTTGCCCGATGTCAGCGCCAGAAACACATCTTCCAGATCCGGGTCTTCGCTGGTCACGTCGATGATCCGGCCGCCCGCATCACCCACGGCGGCCAGCAGATCCCCGGCGCTTGTCCGGCTGCGCCGATAGGTCAGCGCGAGCCTGCCATCGGCGCGGGTTTCCTGTTGCACGCCTTCGGGCAATGACAGGCCAGTCAGCGGCGCATCCAGACGCAGCAGCAGCGTCTTTGCATCCAGCGTGCCCAACAGCGCCGAGGTCTTGTCCTGCACAACCACCGCGCCGTGATTGATGATGGCGATCTCGTCGCACATGTCCTGCGCTTCTTCGAGGTAATGCGTGGTCAGGATGATGGTCATACCCTGGTCATTGAGCTTTCTTACATTGGTCCACAACATCTGGCGCAATTCGATATCCACCCCGGCTGTGGGTTCATCCAGCACCAGTACCTGCGGACGATGCACCAGCGCCTTGCCCAGCAGCAACCGTCGGCGCATTCCACCCGAAAGCGTGCGGGCATAGGCCTCGGCCTTGTCGGACAGGCCGATCAACGCGAGGATCTCATCCGTGCGACGGTCACGCCTTGGCACGCCATACAACCCCGCCTGCACTTCCAGCGCCCCGCGCGGGGTGAAGAACGGGTCCATGTTCAACTCCTGCGGCATGACGCCTATGGCCGCGCGCGACTGGCGCGGGTTGATGTCCTGATCAAACCC
>SLQN01000437.1 GCA_007131465.1 Paracoccaceae bacterium | reverse complement strand
TATTCATGATCCATCGCCATGCCGATGGCCTCTTCATAGGTCTTGGCGCGCACCATCGACAGGACCGGGCCGAAAATCTCCTGCCGGTAGATGTCCATGTCGGTGGTCACATGGTCGAAGAAATGCGGGCCGACGAAGAACCCGCCTTCATAGCCCTGCAGGCTGAAACCGCGCCCATCAACCACCAGTTCCGCGCCCTGATCGATACCGGTCTGCACAAGCCGCAGGATGTTTTCCTTCGCGGCTGCGGTCACGACAGGGCCGTAATCCACATCATCGCCCGCGGTCCAGGGACCGACCTTCAGTGCCTCGATTTTTGGCACAAGCCGTTCGCGCAGCGCGTCGGCTGTTCCGTCGCCCACCGGCACGGCGACAGAGATCGCCATGCAACGCTCGCCCGCAGCCCCATAGCCCGCCCCGATCAGCGCATCCGCCGCCTGATCCATGTCCGCATCCGGCATGATGATCATGTGGTTCTTCGCGCCGCCGAAGCATTGCGCGCGCTTGCCGGTTTCCGCCGCGCGCGTGTAGATATATTGCGCAATCGGGGTGGAGCCGACGAAGCCCACGGCCTGAATGACCGGGCTGTCAAGGATCGCGTCGACGGCGTCCTTGTCGCCATTGACGACCTGCAAGAGGCCATCGGGCAGGCCCGCTTCCTGAAAGATTTCCGCCAGCATCAGCGGAACCGAGGGGTCACGCTCGGACGGTTTCAGGATCATCGCATTGCCGCTGGCCAGTGCGGGGCCCATTTTCCACAGCGGGATCATGGCCGGGAAGTTGAACGGCGTGATGCCCGCCACGACACCCAGCGGCTGGCGCAGCGAATACATGTCGATGCCGGGGCCTGCACTGTCGGTGAACTCGCCTTTCAGCAGATGCGGCGCGCCGATGCAGAATTCGATCACTTCGAGCCCGCGCTGAACATCGCCCTTTGCATCGACAAAGGTCTTGCCATGTTCCGAGGACAGTTTCTCGGCCAGCTTGTCCATGTCGCGGTTGATCAGCCCGACGGCTGCCATCATCACACGCGCCCGTTTCTGCGGGTTGGTTGCCCCCCAGGCCACCTGCGCGCGCGCGGCGCGGGCCACGGCGTCATCCATTTCCGCTTTTGACGCCAGCGGCACGCGGGCCTGCACCTCGCCCGTTGCGGGATTGAACACATCGGCAAAGCGGCCCGATGTCCCGGCCACGCGCTTGCCATCGATCCAGTGCGACAGGTCTTCCATGTCATCCTCCATATGGGCCGTCCTGCGCTACAGGATAGGTTTGCAATTTCGCCTTGGGAACGGGTAATGTTTCAAACAAGCCTTGCAAAATTGCAAGCATGCGGCGGGGACATTCATGGATTGGGACGACATGCGCATCTTTCTGGCGCTGGCGCGGGCTGAAAGCCTTGGGCGCGCGGGCGCAGTGCTGCGGGTGGATCCGGCGACCGTCGGGCGGCGGGTCGCGCGGCTGGAGGAAGGGCTGGGGCGGCGGCTGTTCACACGCTCGCATCAGGGCTACGCGCTGACGGATGAAGGCGCGCGGCTGTTGCCGCATGCGCAGGCCGCCGAGGCGGCGATACTGGCCGCGACCAAGGCCGCAGGGGATGATTCTGACGGGCTGACGGGGCAGGTCCGGATCGGCGCGCCCGATGGTTGTGCAAATTACCTGTTGCCGCAGGTGGTGGCGCGGATATGTGCGGAAAACCCCGGTCTGGATGTGCAGATCATCGCGCTTCCGCGGGTGTTCAACCTGTCGCGGCGCGAGGCCGATATGGCAATCGGCGTCTCGGCCCCGCAGGCCGGGCGGCTGAGCGTGCAGAAGATCACGAATTACCGCCTGCATCTGGCGGCATCACAGGATTATCTGGCGCAGCATCCGCCGATTACGCGGCTGGAAGACCTGCGCGCGCATCGGATCATCGGCTATATCCCGGATATGATCTTTGACAGCGAACTGGACTATCTGGCCGAGCTTGGGCTGGAGCGTGTGGCCTTCGCGTCAAATTCGGTTGCCGTGCAGTTCAACCTGCTGCGGCATGGGGCTGGGCTGGGGGTCGTGCATGATTTCGCCCTGCCATCGGCGCCCGGTCTGCGCCGCATATTACCGGGCAGGTTCAGCCTGCACCGCAGCTTCTACCTGATCCGGCATCTGGATGACCAGCGCGTCCGCCGGTTGAACCGCTTTGCCGAGGCCCTGCACCGGGGCATCCGCAAGGAACTGGTGCATCTGGAGCGTCTGGTCGATCAGGGCGGGGATGCATGATCTTGCAGCGCTTTGCCACTGCTCACATGCGCGGCCCTGGCGTTGCTCCTGGGCTTCGCTTCGCAGACGGCCCCGGCTCCGGCTTTGGGGCGGCGCTGCGACCGATTGCCGTCGATGTGCACCGATGACTACACGGACCGACCATATTTCGGCCTTCGCGCAAGGGGCTTGTGTCCGCGTCCCGCACGCAAGCCCGCCGCATTCCCTTGAAGCTGATTGCGCTGCCGCGCGCAGGCCGCCCTGAAATGCGCAACCGCGTCGGGACAAGTGTCGGGAAGGAAGCGCACGCCGCTTTGCAGGGTTTGGGTCCAGATGACTTCGACACTCACGCTGGCTTCATCCACCTGCACCACAATGATCTCGCCCACGCCCAATGTGCGGATACCCGCAAGCTTCAGGCCACCATGCGCGATATCTTCGATACATGCCGTGTCCTGCTGCCCGCCCCGGATGATGCGGGCCTTGATGTCCGACGCGGCCCGGTCTGACCGACGCATGATGCCTGTCCTTCTGTGATCTTCTGCACAGTAGCATCATCCCCTTTCGAAAACCCTAACACGCCGACCAGCCTAAGGTGGCCGCGCTACAGCGCCAGATCTGCCCAGATCGGCACATGGTCCGAGGGCTTTTCGCCTGCGCGCACCTCGGCGTCGATCTGGCAGTCGCGCAGCAGATCGGCGGCATGGGCGTTCAGCAGGATATGGTCGATGCGGATGCCGTCATTTCGGTCGAATGCGCCCGCCTGATAATCCCAGAATGTGTAGTGGCCGGGCGCGGGGGTGCGGGTGCGAAAGGCTTCGGTCAGGCCAAGGTTGACCATGCGGCGAAAGGCCTTGCGCGATTGCAGCCGGAACAGCGCATCCGCCCGCCAGGCATCGGGGCGCGCGGCATCCACCGGCTGCGGAATGATGTTGTAATCCCCCATCACGGCCAGCGGCATTTCCAGCGCCAGCAGCGCGCGCAACCGATCTTCCATGCGCGCCATCCATGCCAGCTTGTAGGCGTATTTCCCCCCTGCGACCGGGTCGCCCGCACTGTCCAGCTCGACCGGGTTGCCATTGGGCAGATAAAGGCCAACGACGCGCAATGCGCCCTTTGCGGTGCTCACTGTCGCCTCGATCCAGCGCGCCTGTTCGTCGCTGTCATCGCCGGGCAGGCCGCGCGTCACATCCTCAAGCGGCAGTTTTGACACGATAGCGACCCCGTTGAACCCCTTCTGGCCATGAGTCTCCAGATTATAGCCTTTTTCCTCGATCAGGGCGCGGGGAAATGCTTCATCCGTGGACTTGATTTCCTGCAACACCGCCAGATCGGGCTGTGCTGCATCCAGCCAGCGTTCCAGCGCCGGACCACGCGCCTTGATCCCGTTGATGTTGAAACTTGCAATCTTCATGGATCGGCCCCGCTGTTGTCCGAAAGACCCTGCCATTCCTGCGCGGAACCGACAAGGCTGGATCGGCGCGCAGAGGCATCACGCGGTTTCTTGGGGCGCACAAAATATGATCCAATCGCTAAAATATTAGGCGGTTAGCAGGGGGCCGTTCGTGCAACGCCTTGCCTGTGAACGTCGCGGATTGCGCTGCCCGGGGCAGGGCGCAATCACGATGGCAGGAAGGGGCACATGACAGCACATTCACCGATCAGGGTTCACCAGCGCAGCACCGGGTCTGCCAGTGCCGGGTTCATCCTGCGCGATGCGCGGGTGCGGCTGAAAGACCTGCGCCAGCAAGGGTCGGCCAAGGCCATCGTGCTGGACCCCAGCGATGTGGTGTTCCTCAACACCTCGGGCGGGCTCACAGGCGGCGACACGCTCGATTACAGCCTGACGCTGGGGGACGAGGTGCGCCTTACGGCCACGACCCAGACGGCCGAGCGTGTCTATCGCAGCACCTCCGGCCACGCGCAAATCGCCGTGCGGATGGAGCTTGGCGCGGGCGCGCATCTGGACTGGTTGCCGCAGGAAACGATCTTGTTCGATCAGGCCAAGGCGCGGCGGCGCAGCGAAATTGTGCTTGGCCCCGGTGCGACCTGCCTGATGGCCGAAACAGTCGTCCTTGGCCGCGCCGCGATGGGCGAGACGGTCGCGACCCTCGATTTTCACGACTCGCGGATGATCCGCAATGCGGCCCGGCCCGTGCATCTGGAAGTGCTGCGCCTGGACGCGAGCCGCCTTGGCAATAGCCCTGCCGGGCTGGACGGTGCGCGCGCGGTGGCGACGGTGGTGAGCGTCGCCCCGGACGCGGCTGATGCGCTGGGCGCTGTTCGGGCCTGCCTGGATTGTGACACTGTGCGCGCTGCGGCCTCGGCGATGGAGGGGCGGCTTGTGGTGCGGATGATGGCGCGCGATGGCTGGCCGCTGCGCCGCCAGATGGCGCGCGTTCTGTCCCTCTTGCGCCGTGCCCCCCTGCCGCGTGTCTGGCAAATCTGAGGAAAGCCCATGTATCTCAACCCCCGTGAAAAAGACAAGATGCTCGTCTCGCTGGCGGCGATGGTTGCGCGCAACCGGCTGGCGCGCGGCGTGAAGCTGAACCACCCCGAAGCGATTGCACTGATCACCGATTTCGTGGTCGAGGGCGCGCGCGACGGGCGCAGCGTGGCCGATCTGATGCAGGCGGGCGCGCATGTGATCACCGCAGATCAATGCATGCCGGGCATCCCCGAGATGATCCACTCGGTTCAGGTCGAGGCCACGTTTCCCGACGGCACGAAGCTTGTCACTGTCCACAACCCCATCCGCTGAAAGGATATGATGATGCGTTACCTTCTGCCCTTGTTGATGCTGGCCCCGGTCGCCGCGCTGGCCCATCCCGGACATGACGCGGGTGCGGGCAGCTTTGGCACCGGTCTTGCGCATCCGGTCCTTGGCCCGGACCATCTGATCGCGATGCTTGCCATCGGGGTTGTCGCGGCGCTGTTGGGTGGGGCGGCGCGCTGGATCGTGCCGGGGAGCTTTCTGGCCGGGATGCTGGTTTTCGGCCTGATCGGTGTGGGCGGGGCGGACAGTGCGCTGGCCGAGCATGTTATCATCGCCTCGATCATCGTGCTGGGGGCTGTAATGGCGCTGTCGCTGCGTCTGCCGCTGGCTGTGGTCGCCAGTTTCGCCGCCGTGTTCGGCGCGGCGCATGGCTATGCGCATGGGGCTGAGGGTCCGGGCGGGCTGGACTATCTGGCAGGCTTCATGCTGGCCACAGCAGCCCTGCATGGCGCGGGCTACGCGCTGGGCGCACAGAT
>SLQN01000341.1 GCA_007131465.1 Paracoccaceae bacterium | reverse complement strand
GGCAGGATGCGCGGGCCGCTGACATATTCGCCATATTCGGCCGTGTTCGAGATCGAGTAATTCATGTTGGCGATCCCGCCTTCATAGATCAGATCGACGATCAGCTTGACCTCGTGCAGACATTCGAAATAGGCCATTTCCGGCTCGTAGCCCGCTTCCACCAGCGTCTCGAAGCCCATGCGGATCAGTTCTACCAGACCACCGCACAGCACGGCCTGTTCGCCGAACAGGTCGGTTTCGCATTCCTGCCGGAAATTCGTCTCGATGATCCCGGACCGGCCACCGCCGATGGCGGAGCAATAGGAGAGGCCGACTTCCATGGCCTTGCCCGTCGCATCCTGATGCACCGCCACAAGACAGGGCACGCCGCCGCCCTTGGTATATTCGCTGCGCACGGTATGGCCGGGGCCCTTGGGGGCCATCATGATCACATCGACGCCGGGTTTCGGTTCGATCAGCCCGAAATGCACGTTCAACCCGTGGGCAAAGGCGATGGCGGCCCCTTCGCGCAGATTGTCATGGACGTATTTCTTGTAGGTGGCGGCCTGCAATTCGTCGGGCATGGTGAACATGATCAGGTCGCACCAGGCTGCGGCCTCGGCAATACCCATGACCTTGAGACCCTCGGCTTCGGCCTTTTTCGCAGAGGGCGAGCCGTCGCGCAACGCCACAACGACATTGCGCGCGCCCGAATCGCGCAGGTTCAGCGCATGGGCATGGCCCTGGCTGCCATAGCCCAGAATGGCGACCTTCTTGTCCTTGATCAGGTTCACATCGCAATCGCGGTCATAATATACGCGCATGGTTTTCCTCCATTGAGTTGTTTCCGACGCGCAGTATAGAAAATCGGCATAGGTTTTGTTTTCAATCCTCGCAGAAATGCCGTATCATTCGTAATTATCATTCGTCAATTCAGAAAATCTGGGGAAATCATGCGTCTGGATGACAGCGACCGCCGCTTGTTGCGCCAGTTCGTCTCGGCACCAGAGGCCAGCATGTCGGACCTCGCGGCCCGTGCCGGACTGACGGATGCAACATGCTGGCGCAGGCTGGAGCGGTTGCGCGCGGCGGGTCTGTTGCGCGGACAGCATGCCGTGATCAACTGGCGCAACCTTGGCTATGAGGTCGAGGTCTCGTTGCGGATAACGCTCGACAAGACCAACCCGCGCGCCTTTGACGATTTCATCGCAGCCGCGCGGCTTGTGCCCGAAGTTCTTGAAATCCAGACATTTCTGGGCCGGGTCGATGTCCGGCTGAATGTCATCGCCCGCGACATCGCCCATTACCAGCAGGTCTACCGCGACCGTATCCTGCCGCTGCCGCATATCGCCGATCTCGAGGCGCTGATGCATCTGTCCGACATCAAGCAGACCGAAAGCCTGCCGCTATGATCACGCTCGATCCGACCGACCGCGCCCTGTTGCGCGCCCTGACCGAGGATGCGACCCAATCGGCGGGGGCGCTGGGCCGCAAGTTGGGGCTCAGCCAGCCTGCGACATGGCGCCGCCTGAAGCGGTTGCGCGACAGCGGGGCGATTGCCCGCCAGCAGGTCGATCTGGATCTTGCCGCGCTGGGCTTCGGGGTCACGGTCTTTCTGGGCATCAGCCTGGCCGCCAAGGGCCGCGTCAGCCTGAGCGATTTCGAACGTGCGGTCAGCGCGATTCCCGAGGTGCAGACCGTGCAGCATGTGCTGGGGCTGTATGATTACCGCCTGCGTGTCGTCGCCCGCGATCTTTCGGATTTCGAGCGCGTGCTGCGCCGCCGGATCATGACGCTGCCCGGCGTGGGGGCGGTGGATGCAAATGTGCTGCTGAGTGAAGAACGCCTGGCGGGCCCGCTCTGAGCCGTTGACCTTGCCGCGCAGTTTGGGCAAGAGACGAGGATGCTGATCTACAAGATCTTTCGCCGCCCGGAATGGAACGCCCTTGTCGCCGCAGGTGAAACCCGTGGTGCGCCTGTCGATCTGGCGGATGGATATATCCATTTCTCGACCGCCCAGCAGGTCATGGACACGGCTGCGAAGCATTTCGCGGGCGAAGGGGATCTGGTGCTTGTGGCCTGCGAGACCGCGTCGCTTGACGATGCGCTGAAATGGGAACCGTCGCGCGGGGGGGCGCTGTTTCCGCATCTTTACCGACCCCTGCGCCATGCGGATGTCGCCTGGGATACCTCGCTGCCACTGGGGGCGACCGGGCATATCTTTCCCGAAAGCCTGATATGAGCCTTATCGAAGCGACGGGTCTGGCGCTGTTGCGCCGCCTTGATCCGGAAACGGCGCATGGCCTCGCCCTCAGGGCGCTGGAAACTGGCCTTGTGCCATTGCCTGCGCCGGTCTCATCGCCCCGGTTGCGCATCTCCGTTGCCGGCCTCGATCTGCCCAACCCGGTGGGGCTGGCGGCCGGGATCGACAAGAATGCAACGGCGCTTCGCGGCCTGTCGTGCGTGGGTTTCGGCTTTGTCGAACTGGGCGCAGCCACGCCCCGCCCACAATATGGCAATACCCGCCCGCGCCTGTTTCGCCTGCGAGAAGATCGCGCCGTGATCAACCGTTTCGGGTTTAACAATGACGGCGTGGCGGCGATTCAAGCGCGCCTTGCCGCGCGCCCGAAGGGCCTGATCGCCGGGCTCAATCTGGGCGCGAACAAGGACAGTGCGGACCGCGCCGCCGATTTCGCCGAAGTGCTGCGGTTGTGCGGGGCGCATCTGGATTTCGCGACGGTCAACGTCTCGTCGCCCAACACCGAGGCCCTGCGCGACCTGCAAGGCCCGGAAGCGCTGGCCGCGCTCCTAACAGGGGTGATGCAGGCCCGCGCGGAACTTGCCCGCAAGATCCCTGTGTTTCTGAAGATCGCGCCCGATCTTTCGGACGCGGAACTTGGTGCGATTGCCGAAGTGGCGCTGGCGGCGCGGTTGGACGGCATTATCGCAACCAACACCACGACTGCACGCCAAGGTTTGAAAAGTGCGAGTGCAGGCGAAAAAGGCGGCCTTTCTGGTGCGCCATTGTTCGAAATGTCTACACGTGTTCTGGCAAAGCTGTCGCATCTGACCGCCGGAAAGCTGTCGTTGATCGGGGTCGGGGGTGTTGGCAATGCCGAACAGGCCTATGCCAAGCTGCGTGCGGGGGCCTGCGCCGTGCAACTCTATACAGCGCTGGTCTATGACGGGCTTTCGCTTGTTTCCCGGATCAATGAGGGTCTGCTGGACCTTCTGGATCGGGACGGGTTCACAACCCTGTCCGAAGCCATCGGTACGGACCGCACGCGCTGGCTCTGATCGCTTGTCGTGGCTGAAGGCAGCGTCCCTCAGACCCCCATCACGACCCGACGCTCCAGCCGCGGATAAAGCGCGCCGAGGAACACCCCGCGCAGCAGGTTCAGCACGATCAGCGCGGACCACAGCGCCGCGTTGCCCCATATGGGCACAGCCAGCCACAGGATCAGCGCATAGATGGCCACGGCAAGGATCACGGTATTGCGCATCTCGCGCGTGGCGGTCGCGCCGATGAAGATGCCGTCCAGCATGTAGGCGCCGACCCCGAGCACGCAGAGCACTACCACGAAGGGCAGAAAGGCGCGCGCGGCACTGCGCACATCCGGGTCCAGCGCCATCAGATCGATCACCCACGGCCCGACCGCCCAGAACCCCGCCGCCATCAGGATGCTGCCGCCCAGTGCCCAGATGCTGGCCCGCAGACTCGCGGCGCGCAGCATGCCCACGGCCCGCGCCCCCACGGCCTGGCCGACAAGCGCCTCGGCGGCAAAGGCGAACCCGTCCAGCGCATAGGCCGTGATCATCAGGAATTGCCAGAGGATCTGGTTGGCTGCGAGTTGAACATCGCCAAACCCCGCCGAGGTGAACAGAAACGCCGTCATCGCGCCTTGCAACGCGATCGTACGCAGCATGATGTCGGAGTTCACGACCCACATGCGCTTGAGCCGCACGCGGTCGAACACGCGCGGCCAGTCGCGCCATTGCGCGCCCGAAAATGCCGCCCGGCACAGCCACAGACCCAGACCCAGGGCCGAAAGCTCTGCGATCAGCGTTGCAATTGCCACACCCTGCACGCCCCAGCCAAGGCCCAGGACGAACCACAGGTCGAGCGCGATGTTCAGCCCGTTCATCCACAGTTGCAACACCAGAACGCCGCGCGTGCGTTCGGTCGCGATCAGCCAGCCATTGACCGCATATAGCGCGATCGTGGCCGGTGCGCCCCAGATGCGGATGGCAAGATAGTCCCGCGCCAGCGTCTCGACCTCGGCGCTGGCGGGCGCGATGCGAAAGGCCGCTTCCATGATCAGGACCTGCCCCACCACCATCACGGCCCCGGCGGCCAGTCCGATCATCACCCCGCGTGTCAGGATCGCGCCGCTTTCAGCCAACTCTCCCGCGCCTGTTGCTTGCGCCACAAGCCCGGTCGTGCCCATGCGCAGGAAGCCGAAAATCCAGTAGATCGAGGCGAGGATGATCGCGCCCAGCCCGACCGCACCAATGGGCGCGGCGGCGCCCATCTGACCGACCACCCCGGTATCGACAGCGCCCAGAAGCGGGACTGAGATATTTGCCAGAACGATGGGAACGGCGATGCGCAGAATCCGCCGGTCGCTCAGGCCCTGCGGTTCAGTCATCCGCGCGCTGCGGCATCAGGAAATGTCCTGTCGCCTGCGCGAAAAGCCGCGTGCGATTGTCCTGCCAGGCTTCGACATGCACACTGGCATAGCGCCGCCCCGAGCGGTTGACACGCGCGCGGGCATAGGCATCTCGGGGCAGGCCGGTGCGCAGGTAATCGACCGTGAAATCGATGGTTTTGGGCAGGCGCGGCAGGTTTTCGGCCATCGTTTCAGGGCGCAGGCGGCCCGATTCCAGTTCGTCCCACAACATCGCCCAGCTCAACTCGATGATGGCAGCCACTTCCAGGAATGATGCGATGACCCCGCCGTGGATCGCAGGCAGGGCCGGGTTGCCGATCAGCTTGTCGTCGAAGGGCAGCACGGCGGTCAGTTCGTCGCCATGCCGCTCGAACCGAATACCCAGAAACCCGGCATAGGGCACAGCACCGACAAGCGTTCGCAGCGCCAGATCGCGCCGGTGCTTGACCTGCCGGACGGGCTCGGGCGGTTTCATGAAGTTTCCTTGCGATCAAATGTAAAAGCGCCTGTGGCCGTGGCAACGGGGTTGTCGCTGTCCGCGTCATGCGCGGTCGCGCGGACGAAGGCCACGCGGCGGGTGACATGGTAGCATTCGGCCCGGGCCGTGATCCGCTGCCCCGGATTCGCTGCGCGCATGTAATCGATTCGCAGATCAATGGTGGCCGTGGTCAGCGCACCGGGGTAGGAAAGCACCGCCGCCCCGCCGCAGGTATCCATCAGCGCCGAGACCGCGCCCCCATGAATGACCCCGGTGGCCGGATCGCCAACAAAGCGCGCGTCCCAGGCCATCGAGATTTCGGCCCGACCGTTGCCGATACGGTCCAGCCGCATCCCCAATGCGCGCGCAAAAGGCAGCGCATTGATGAAATC
>SLQN01000524.1 GCA_007131465.1 Paracoccaceae bacterium | reverse complement strand
GATAGCCCCAGCCCGCCCCCAGGTCGGCCATCCGTGCGGGCAGTGTGTCGGGCAGGTGCTGTGCCAGCAGCGCCGACCCGGGGTCCACCCCATCGGCAGAGAAAACGCCCGGCAGGGTCTGGAACACCCCCAGCACCGGGTCCGATACTGTGCCGGGAAGGGCCTGCCAGTCGCTGAAATCCGCGCCCTCAGGGGCGAACCAGAACAGCTTGCCATGCGCCTTGGACAAGCTGCCCCCAAGCGCCACCCGCGCGCGGACAGCCTTCATCACGGATTCGATGCCATCGGTCTTCTGCCCGTCCACCATGATGAGCCGCGCACCCTGCGCGACGGCCTCGGCGATCAGCGCCAGCCCCTCGGCGCGCGCACGCGGCAGACAGACCAGTGCTACCGGGGCCGGGCCGGGCGCTTGCGTCACGCGGTATCCGGCCTGCGTGAACGCATCAAAGTCCGGGCGAAACCCCGTCACCAGTGTCAGGCGTTCAGTGCCCAGCGGCCCGAATCCCTCGCCCGCGCGGGGGCGCAGCACGGAAATTACGCCATCGGGCAGCGCAAGCCCTTCGGCCAGCGCAAGCTCCAGACGCTGCGCGCGCGGGGCAGGGTCGGCAAGAAGAAAGGATGAGCCTGACATGGATGGGGCGCGCTGCGCCTATTCCTTTTCCAGCGTGCATTGCAGCGGATGTTGATGGCGGCGTGCGAAATCCATCACCTGCGCCACTTTGGTTTCCGCTACCTCGTAAGAGAAGACGCCGACCACTGCCACCCCTTTCTTGTGCACGGTCAGCATGATGTCGAAGGCCATCGCATGCGACATGCCGAAAAACCGTTCCAGCACATGCACGACAAATTCCATCGGCGTGTAGTCGTCATTCAGCAGCATCACCTTGTACATCGGCGGGCGCTGCGTGCGCGTGCGTGTCTTGGTGACAACAGCGCTGTCGTTCCCCGGCCCGTCGGGGGGGTCGTCAGTCATCCGTTGGGCGCCTGTCTGATGGGTCATTTCGGCCTTCGATGTCTGGATTATGGCTGCCAGACGGAATATAGCGCATCCCATCGCGCTGAAAACCCCCCTTTCCAGAAGGCATTGCCCAAATGCGCCGGATAACCACCATCGGCTTCGATGCGGATGACACGCTTTGGCATAACGAGCGTTTCTTTCGCATCACGCAGGCGCAATTCGCAGCACTGCTGGCCGACTATACTGACGAAGAGACGTTGCTTGCGCGCCTGCTGGAGGCCGAGAAGCGCAATCTCGGGCAGTATGGATTTGGCATCAAGGGCTTCGTGCTGTCGATGATCGAAACCGCAATCGAGGTGACCGAGGAGCGCGTGCCCGCCTCTGTCATCGCGCAACTGCTGGCCGCCGGGCAGGAGATGCTGCACCATCCAATCGAGTTGCTGCCCCATGCCGAAGCCGCGATTTCCGCACTTGCGCCTTCGCACCGGCTGGTCCTGATCACCAAGGGTGATCTGCTGGATCAGGAACGCAAACTGGCGCAATCGGGTCTGGGCGAGATGTTCGACGCCGTCGAGATCGTGTCGAACAAGACGCCGCCCGTCTATGCCGAGATCTTCGCGCGTCATGGCGACGGGCCTGAAGCGGCGCTGATGGTGGGCAACTCGATGCGCTCGGACGTGGTTGCGCCCATCCTTGCCGGGGGCTGGGGCGTGCATGTGCCCCATGGTCTGGAATGGGAAATCGAATGGGCCGAGGTTCCCGACACGCATCCGCGCTTTCGCGCCATCGCGCATCTGGGCCTGTTGCCCGAACTGGTCGGTTGGATTGACGACAGCTAGGGGTTGATGCCCGACTCTGATGCCCAACGAAACTGCGCGAAGATCAGCCTGACCCGTGCCGCAGCGTTCCCGCGGCGCTGCGCGCAACACAAGCCCGTGCAGGGCCGATCGCCTGTATCTGGTATGCGGGGCCTCAGAGCACTACGATATCTGCCCTTTAAAACCTTAAGATCACAATGAAACTTGTTGAAAATTATGGCTTTTCCAGCAGCGTACGCTGTGCTAACCTGATCAAGAGCAGTTGACCCGTATAAAACAACCAGCGGGCGAAAATCGAGGCAAAGAATGCAGGCGCACCCCATGCGTTCATTCCGCAATGCTGTGGCATTGCTCTTGGTGCTGTGTGGCATCATTGCAACCCAGGCGGCACAGGCGGCACCCTATGCGGCGATGGTGATGGATGCGCGCAACGGCGAGGTCATCTTCGCACGCAATCACGACACCCGCCTGCACCCGGCCTCGCTGACCAAGATGATGACGCTCTATGTCGCGTTCGAGGCGATCAAGCATGGCGAAGTCACACTTGACACCCAGTTCACCACCAGCCGGCGCGCCACGCAACAGACCTGTGTCTGTCTCGGCCTGCGCGAGGGGCAGAAGCTATCGTTGCGCTATCTGATTCGTGCGGCCGCCCTGCGGTCGGCCAATGACGCGGCGGTTGTCATTGCCGAAGGGATTTCCGGCTCGGTCGAGGCGTTTGGCGAACGCATGACCCGCACGGCCCGCGCCATGGGCATGTCGAATACCACCTTCCTCAACCCGCACGGGCTGACACAGACCGGGCATGTGTCCACGGCGCGCGACATGACGATCCTCGGGCGGCAGCTTTATTTCGACTATCCGCAATACTACAACATCTTCTCGCGGCGCAGCGATGATGCGGGCGTGGCGCATGTACCCAACACCAACCGCCGCTTTCTCGATGCCTATTCCGGCGCGGATGGCATCAAAACCGGTTATACCCGCGCTGCAGGATTCAACCTGACCGCTTCAGCCAAGCGTGGTGGCAAGCACATCATCGCCACCATGTTCGGCGGCAGTTCGACGGCGGCGCGCAATGCCCATGTCGCGGAATTGATGGATATCGGGTTCAGCAGGGCCGCGACGCGTGTGGCCGCCCGCGCGCCGCGCACGCCCGCTTATCAGGGGCGCGGTTCCGTGGCCGTGGCGCAGGCCGCACCAACCCGCAATGGCGATGACGACGCCGGCGCGGCTGCCAAGACGATCCGCTTGCAGATGGCCGTCCGGCGCAGCCCGCGGCCCACACCCCGGCCTTTGCGCGACCCGGACCCTGCGGTGTTGCTGGCGGTGCGCGAAAGCGTCGATGCGGTCGTGTCGGACATCGCTGCCGCGCTGCCGGTCGAGGCCGAGGCCGAGACCGTGGCCGCAGAGGTCGCGGCACTCGCGCCAGAGGTGTTGTCCCGCGCACCGCCCGCCCGCCCCGAGACGATCCTGATCGAGGCTGGCGATGTCAGCCCCACTGCCCTGGACGATCTGGCGCTGGCGACGACCGCGGGCTTTGGCCTGGCTGACCCTGACGCGGACAACCCTGACGTCGGGGAAAGTCTGGCGGCTGCCACGGCCCCCAGAGAGGACGCCGATGAAACCAGCGCCGCGGCGCAGGACGCGCTGGCGCTGGCGGTCGATGCCGGGTTCCCGCTGGCCGACGCAGATATGCCGCCGGGCGCTGAGGACATGCCGGAAGGCGAATCACAGATTGCAGCGCAGGGCACCCTAGAGCCAGCAGCGGACGCATCCGCGCCGTCCGAGGACCTGGAAACTGCCGTTGCGTCAGACGCAGCGCTGCCGCAGACCGGGCCAGAGGACAGCACAGAAATCGCGGCGGATCTGACGGACCAAAACGGCAGGCCGAACGGGGCTGTTGTCTGGATCGGCGCGGAGGCGTCCTTCATGGATGACGGGCCACCGCCCCTTGCCGGGTCGGACACTGCCCTTGCCGCTCATGCCGATCTTGATGCTGCGCCGGACAGAGCCAGCGCGCTCACCGGAATCACCCTGACCAGCGCGCCTGTCAATGTTCGCGAAGATGCTGAATTGCAGGCGATTGCCAGTGCCGCCGAAGCGCGTGGCGGTATGCTTTCCGTGACGTCCGCGCCAGAAATCGTCCCGCGCCTGTCCACCTCGGATGGGGGGCGGCTTTGGGGCGTGTCGCTGGGCCAGTTCAATTCGCGCGCGGCGGCGGAACGCAGCCTGATCACGGTCAAGATGGCCGAGGCCAACGCGCTGGGCAACGGCGTGAGCCGCATCCGCCAGACCAGCGGACGGTTCGAGGCCAGTTTCGCCGGTCTGACCCAGACCGAGGCCGAGCGCGCCTGCCTGCGTCTGCAGGCCCGTCGGATGGACTGCACCCTCGCGCGCCCCTGACCATAGATCTGTGGCGCAATCCCTCCACGCGCAGTAAAAGGGGACATGCCCGCATTCTGCCGCGACTGCCTGACCCAATTCGCCCCCGCGCCGCGCTGCCCGGCCTGCCACGCCCCGCGCGTGCTGGCGGAGGATGAGTTGTTCGACCTGTCTATCGCGCATATGGATTGCGATGCCTTCTACGCCTCGGTGGAGAAGCGTGACACCCCGACCTTGCGCGACAAGCCGGTGATCGTTGGCGGCGGCCAGCGCGGCGTGGTCACAACTGCGTGCTATATCGCGCGCATTCATGGGGTCCGGTCGGCCATGCCGATGTTCAAGGCCTTGCAGCTTTGCCCCGAAGCCGTGGTCGTGAAACCGCGGTTCGAAGCCTATGCGCGCGCCTCGCGCGAGATCCGCGCGATGATGGAGGACCTGACCCCGGCCATCGAGCCCCTGTCGCTGGACGAGGCGTTTCTGGACCTCTCGGGCACAGCGCGACTGCACGGTGCGCCGCCCGCCGTGATGATGGCGGGCCTGATCCGGCGGATGGAGGTCGAATTGCGGCTGTCGGGCTCTGTCGGCCTGTCGCATAACAAGTTTCTGGCCAAGATCGCCTCGGATCTGGACAAGCCGCGCGGGTTTTCGGTGATCGGGAAGGCGCAGACCGAGGCGTTTCTGCGCGGCAAGCCCGTCAGCATCATCTGGGGGGTGGGGGCCGCGACCCGCGCGCAGCTCGACCGCGCGGGGATTGCGACCATCGACGATCTGCTGCGCTGGGACCAGACCGATCTGGTGGCACGCTTCGGGGCGATGGGAACGCGGCTGTGGCATCTGGCGCGCGGGCAGGATACGCGCCGCGTCGCGCCCGACCGGGCCGTGAAATCCATCTCCAAGGAAACCACCTTCGCCGCCGATCTGCACGATATCGAGGCACTGGACGGGCATTTGTGGCGGCTGGCCGATCAGGTGTCGGCGCGGGCCAAGGCGAAGGCGCTGGCGGGGCGGGTGGTGATGCTGAAACTCAAGCGCGCGGATCACCGCATCCTGACGCGGCGGCACAGCCTGCGGACGCCGACGAGCCTGGTGGATGTGATCTACCGCAGCGCCCGCCCGATGCTGGAGATGGCGCGCGACGCCGCCCCGTTCCGGCTGCTGGGGGTGGGGCTGGCGGAGTTGAGCGACGCCACCGGCCCCGGCTACAGCCCCGACCTTCTGGACCCCCAGGCCGCCCGCCGCGCCGAGGCCGAACACGCCATGGACCGCCTGCGCGCCCGCTTCGGACCGGACAGCGTGGTGAAGGGGCGGTCGCTGCGGTAGGGGCGTGAGTGAACCATGTCCGAATATCGTCTATCATTCGT
>SLQN01000247.1 GCA_007131465.1 Paracoccaceae bacterium | reverse complement strand
TCGGCAGCCCCATCCCCAGGATGATGGCGATGACCATGGTCAGAACCAAGCCGACGAACAGAACTCCGTTTTCCATGAACGGAATGTGCTGCCCAATTTCAGCATAGTTCAAAACGATCATGCCTAGCTTCAGGTTCAGCCCGGTCCGCACAATAACGCCAGCGATTAGTCCCGCCGCCGCGCAGGCTGCGATGACAGGCAGCACCATGCGCGGTGCCTTGATCGCGGCCTCTATCAAAATCGCGAAAAAGCGTCGGCGCGTTTTGCCGTCAAATACCAACAGTGCCGTCAGCGCGACGATACCAGAGAACGCGGCGCGCGCTGGAGAATAACCGTCTACCAGATACCAGATCATGATTACGACCGGGCTGATCAGATATCCGCGCGTCAACAGTACAGTCCCTACGCTGGGACCATCAAAGTCGCTGGCCTTGAGCTTTAGGCGGCGCGCTTCAAGATCGACCATGATCGCGACCGCGACAAAATACAAAATTGCGGGAATGATTGCTGCGATGATAATCTCAACATACGGAATGCCGGTAATCTCGCTCATCAGGAAGGCCGCGGCACCCATGATCGGCGGTGTCAGCATCCCCCCGGTCGAAGCGACCGCTTCGACCCCGGCGGCGTAGTCCTTGCGATAGCCGTAGCGTTCCATCACAGGTATAGTGAAAGGGCCGGTTGTGGCGACATTGCCGTTAGACGACCCCTGCAACATGCCCATCAGCGCGCTCGCCGCAATCGAGGCTTTAGCGGGCCCGCCGACGCTGCGCCCCGCCAAGGCAAAGGCGAGGTCTGTAAAGAAGCTTCCCGCCCCCGATGCCAGCAGTAGCGCACCCAGCACCACGAACAGGAACACGAAATCAGCTGCCACCTTGAGAGGGCTTCCGAAGAAGCCGTCGGGAGACAGATAAAGCATTTCAAGAAGTTGTGTGGGCGCTACACCGCGATGCCGCAGCAGGCCCGGAACCAGATGACCGAACAACGCATAGGCAACGAATACAAGACACACCACAACCAGTACTATGCCTACAGTCCGCCGTGTCGCTTCCATGACGGCAACTGTCAGTCCGGTGGCGAGAATGATCTCTGTGGTGCTGAGTTGATCGAAATACATCATGCGATTCATGACGTATGTTGCGTTGAAAATCAGATAGCCAAGCGCCGCCAGGGTGAAGGCAAGCAATATGGAGTCAAGAGCCACCCAGAGCATGCGACGCCTGCCCAGCTTGCCATCGAAATGCGACTGGATAGAATCGAGATAGATAATGCTCAGCACTAACGCCAGGTGTGCGGGGTAAAAGATGAAGTAGGTCGGCTTCAGGGTCGCTGCAAAGTACAGATGATAAACGGTCATCGTAATGCAGATCAGCGTGGCCAGCACCCAGACTGGCTTGTCAAGCGCCGCTTGTCTGATCTGAGATAGTGAGGTATTTATCATCTCTCGCCTCTACAGCTTAAGTGAACTGGCGGCATTCCTGCCGCCAGAATGAGGGTTGTCAGACAATCAATCAGCGCAACCCGATCTCCTGATAATAGCGCAAAGCGCCGGGGTGCATTTCCCAAACCGGTGCCTGGGGCATCATCTCAGGCGTCAGCGGCCGCAGACCCGATGCGATATTTCGCACATCTTCCAGCCGCTCGTTGAGGATACGGACGACCCAGTAGCCGACGTCTTCCGGCAGATCGCCATGCGTCATCAGAACCGATCCAGCCATATAGACGGTCAGTTCATCTTCTTGCCCGACATATGTACCGGCGGGAATGGAGCCGGCAATCATGCCAGGATTCGAGGCGACGACTTCAGCCACCTTTTCATCGGTCATGCCCAGAAAGGTAAGCGGCATCGAGTAAGCCACCTCGGCGAAATTCGCGACGGGATAGGCGCTGGTATGGGTGGTGCAATCGGCCTGACGGTCGCGAACGGCATCCATGTTGTTACCAGAATCACCGCGCGCAACGATATTCAGATCGCTCTCGTCGAGCCCGTGCGCATTCAGACCCGCCAGGAAGTTGCCCCAGGACGCGATGCCTGCTGCTGGCGCGGCGAAGCGTACGCCTTCAAGATCTTCCCAGCTTTGCACGCCGCTTTCGACACTGCAGACCACATGTACGTGATCGGCACTGATCAGCGCCAGGTTCATGACGTTCGACACCTCGCGCCCCTCGAAAGCGCCGATGCCCTGTTGCGCATCATAATTGGCCGAAGTCTGGCCAAAGGAGATATCGGTCTCTGCCGCTGCAATGCGCAATGGGTTCGAGGCCCCGCCTCCTGGAATTGCGGAAGTCGAGATCCCTTCAGATTCAAAGATCGGAATCATACCGGCAGCATAGACCGACCAGGAGCCCCCAGTGGATCCGGACAGTATCAGCAACTCCGTGGGCTTCTCTTGACCCGATGCAGGCATAGCCATTCCGATCGCCAGCAAGGCTGCCGGGATGCTGTATTTGAAACATTGTATTGTCATCGTCTGTTTCTCCTTTGCTTAGTTGCGCAGAAATGCGCTTCCGTCGTGTTTGATCTGCCCCGGAACAGGCTTTGGTTTCAGATTCACTTCCAGTCCGCCGCAAATTTTTCCCACTCCATGTCAAGGATGTGCGGCGCACCCTCGACCAGTTTTCGGCATGCAAGTGATGCCCGTGGAAAATTCTTATCAGCGTAATGCGTGAGCTTGCCGATCACAGCTTCCCGCTGCGCGGCGAGATCCGTCACCGCGGCATCCAGCAGGGTTTGTTCCAGAATTTGGCCGCCTCTGAACCGCAGCCGTACATGTGCCGGTCGTGCGTTCGCAGTTTGAAGCGGCGCCGACCAAGGAACCAGTCGGATCGCACGCCGTAGTCGAGCGATCAAAGGATCAGCGATCGCATCCAAAGCAAAGGCATCGGCGTCAGCCCGGCCCAAAACAAGTGCCGCCGCTACGGCATGGGGCAATGAAAACTGTGCAGCCAATCGGTTTTGCGGCTCGCGACAGTCCATTTCAACACGCGGGGTTGTGACATCAACGCTTTCGAGTTCGTCCAGAGAAAAGGCTTTCTGTGCCCGCATCATCACTACGGCCGAGATTGCCGAATGGCTCGACTGGCAGCAGGCATAGGGTTTGGTAAACGAATCGAAAATCGCCCAGTCGACGCCGAGCCCAGACGTAAAGATGGCGTCGTCACACCGATCGCGTCCCGTGATCCGAGAATAGATGCCCTCGGGGGCCGAGGATGGACCGTCCAACCCCGAGCGCGCAAGATCAACCGCCAAAAAGCCCTGCGTGATCCCTTGTGCAGCCCAGATATTGCGCACCTCGGCACCATCGATAGCGGCCTCATAGCCCCCCGCCATCGCGAATGTCGATGCGATCCGCAGACTGCGCAACGCAAGTGCGGGTTCTACACGTTCTGCACGACACCGCGCCATAGCCGCGCCTATTGATGACCACATGGCGTGCGGGTGCCAAGTGAACCGACGCGCCGGATAGGCCAAGGCAAGGCGGGCCACGACCTCGTAAGTCAGGCAAAGTTGACCGAGCACAGTCCGCACACTGACCTGTCTGTCAGATGCGAGCGCGGCCAGAACTGGCAGAGAGTAAAGACCGCCATGACAGCTTGCTTTAGCATACCCCTCGTCTAGTTCCATCCATGCGAGTGCTACAGCCATATCTGCGGCTGCCTGCGCCGGCGTGCCCATGCTCGGACCGGAATGGCGCAACGCTGATTGCGCGCGCGCTACACCTGGATCGCCTGCCGCAGCCAGCAGAGCCACCAGGTTGTCCGCAACCAATAGCGCCGATCTTTCAATTACTTGAGGCGGCAGGGCATCAGGACTTACCTCAAGCGACCACTCAATGAGCCGCTCGAATCCCGGCTGCCGCACCGCGCTGTCAGACTGCACTGTTGTCACGATCTTCCCTTGCGAACCGAGTTTTCTATCGTATTATGGAAAACGGTATGCCAGCAGTATGCCAATAGCAACTTTTTAAAGAGTCATAATGAAAAACTTGTCTGTAGCGCCTGCATATGCAGCACCAGAAACGAAATCTGCGCCTTTGACTTGTGCAGATCGACCTTGATCAGAAGGAGAATTCGCACGTGAACCCGAGCAAATACGGCCCTTTCCCGTTCTCACCGATCGTAAAGCGCCCGCCACTCAAATGGCCCAATGGTGCCAGGATCGCGCTTTGGATCATTCCAAATATTGAAATATTTCACCTCGACACCCCCATGCCCGGTGATGCAAACGAGCGCCCGACCGGTGCGACGCCAATGGTTCGCCAGTGGGCACAGCGCGACTTCGGCAACCGAGTCGGGATCTGGCGAATCATGGAAATACTCGAGAAGCACGGCGTCCGCGGAACGGCCGCGCTTAATAGCGATGTGTGCGAACACCTGCCCATCATCGTCGAGGAATGCGCAAAACTCAACTGGGAGTTCATGGGCCACTGCAAGACGAACACCCATCGCGTCACCGAGGTTCACCCCGACGAAGAGCAGCAGATGATTGCCGACGTCTTCAACACGATCGAGCAGTGTTCCGGTACGCGGCCGGTTGGCTGGCTGGGCGCTGGCCTTCAGGAAACGTGGAACACGCTCGATTACCTGATCGAGAATGGTGCCAAATATGTCTCGGACTGGGTTAACGACGAGCAGCCATACATGATGGATGTCGGCGGTAAAGAATTGGTCAGCGTGCCCTATTCTTACGATCTCAACGACGCTGCTGTGATCTGGAAAGCCCGCAAGCCGATCCCGGAGTTTGAGCGGATGATCCGCGATGCCTTTGACGTGCTTTACCGCGAGTCCGAGACTTCTGGACGGGTCATGGCGCTGGCACTTCACCCGTTCATGATCGGTCAAGCATCGCAGATCGGAGTGCTCGATCGCGCGCTGGAGTACATCCTGTCACACGATGGTGTCTGGAAGGCCACCGGAAGCGAGATCGCCGATGCCTTTCTCCAACACCACCGCGCAATGGTGCCCAGTAGCTGAGGAGCCAACAATATGGATCATCAAAAACTCAACGCCGCCGTCGTGGCTCTTATGCCGCGCGCGGCGGCGCTGTTCGACGCCCTTGCAGAGGCAACCGGAGACGGCATCGGCATTACCCGAGCATCCTATGGTGAGGGCGAGAATCGTGCCTGGGAAATTCTCTGCCAAGCCGCTACGCAGATGGGGTTCGAGGTTAGCGCCGACGCCGCCGCCAACCTGTTGATCAAGCTGCCAGGCCATGCGCCCGATGGTGCCGGGGTGATCATCGGCTCTCATCTTGATTCGGTTCCGGTCGGGGGTAATTTCGATGGTGCCGCCGGGGCCGTGGCCGGCCTGATCGCAATAGCCGCACTGCGCGAGGCTGGCTATCAAAATGCTCAGGACATCACCGTAATGGGTATACGTGGCGAAGAAACGGCATGGTTCTCAGTTCATCATATTGGTACGCGCGCCGCCCTCGGGCTTTTACCAGCCGCAGAGATCGATACTGCAACACGGTTCGACACTGGCCGCACACTGGGGACGCACATGGCGGATATCGGCTGCGATCTCGAC
>SLQN01000151.1 GCA_007131465.1 Paracoccaceae bacterium | reverse complement strand
TGGTATAATGCGCCCCCGGCGGCAGTTTTCATGGGCGATACCGGCTCGCTCGCGCTGGGCGGCGCATTGGGGGCGATTGCTGTGGTAATCAAGCACGAGATCGTCCTGGCCATCGTTGGCGGCATCTTCGTGGTCGAGACGCTGTCGGTCATCATTCAGGTGTTGTATTTCAAATCAACTGGCAAGCGGGTCTTCCTGATGGCTCCGATACACCACCATTTCGAGAAGAAGGGCTGGGCAGAGCCGCAGATCGTGATTCGATTCTGGATTATCGCGCTGGTGCTGGGCATGATCGGGCTTGCGACGCTGAAGGTTCGTTGAGCGCCAGGTTTCTGGAAACACCTTTCGACACCGGGACAGGGCGGGCGCACTACGTCGGCGCCCCGTCCCGTCATTCAGCGCAGCCCGGCGCAGAAGGTCTGGATGCGTGTGCAGGCCTCTTTCAGGGCGTCATCCGAAGTTGCATAGCTGACCCGGAAACAAGGTGACGTGCCAAAGGCCGCACCAAACACGACCGCCACGCCCGTTTCCTCCAGCAGCGCGGTTGCAAAGGCCTCGTCATCGCTGATCAATGCGCCGCCTGCCGATGTCTTGCCGATGCAGCCTTCGATAGACGGATAGACATAGAATGCCCCCTCTGGCAACGGGCAGACCACGCCTTGGGCAGCATTGAGCATGCCGACAACCAGATCGCGCCGCCGCTGGAAGATCGCGTTGTTGCTGGCGATATAGTCCTGCGGACCGGTCAGGGCCTCAACCGCGGCCCATTGGCTGACCGAGCAGGGGTTCGAAGTGGATTGCGACTGGATCTTGCCCATCGCCTTGATCAGATCGACGGGTCCCGCCGCATAGCCGATGCGCCAGCCGGTCATCGCATAGGCCTTGGAGACGCCATTCACGGTCAGCGTCCGGTCATAGATTGCGGGTTCCACCTGCGCGGGCGTGCAGAACTGGAAATCGTCATAGACCAGATGTTCATACATGTCGTCCGACATGACCCAGACATGGGGATGGCGCATCAACACATCGGTCAGCGCCTTCAATTCGTCCCATGTATACCCCGCGCCGGTGGGGTTGGAGGGGGAATTGAAGATCAGCCATTTGGTGCGTGGTGTGATCGCGGCGTCCAGCGCGTCGGGCGTCAGCTTGTAGGCGGTTTCCGCAGTGGCTTCGGCAATCACCGGCTCGCCACCCGCCAGCAGCACCATATCGGGGTAGCTGACCCAGTAGGGCGCCGGGATCACGACTTCGTCGCCGGGGTTCAGCGTTGCCATCAACGCATTGTAAAGCACCTGCTTCCCGCCTGTGCCGACCGTGACCTGCGCAGGCGCATAGTCCAGCCCGTTATCGCGCTTGAACTTGGCGCAGATCGCCTTTTTCAGATCCGGGATACCATCGACCGCCGTATATTTCGTTTTCCCTGCATCAATCGCCGCTTTCGCCGCGTCCTTGATGTTCTGTGGTGTGTCAAAATCGGGCTCACCAGCGCCAAGTCCGATCACGTCACGGCCCTCGGCCTTGAGTTCGGCCGCCTTGGTGGTGACCGCAATCGTCGGCGACGGCTTCACACGCGAGAGGGTGTCAGACAGTAAGGCCATAAGGGAAACTCCAGTTTGTAACTCGGGCGAGTTGTTCCTATGGTACGCTCCAGAACCGTTCAAGCACAATCAAATCCACAGGGGAAGTGATATGACGGAAAACACCGATGCTGCGCAGGACCGCGATACGACAGACTGGTATTCCGGGGATCACGCGACCTTCGGCGACCGCCTGACTGCCGCGCGCGAAGCACAGGGACTGTCACAGGCGCAGCTTGCGCGGCGTCTGGGTGTGAAGCTGAAGACCGTGCAGGGGTGGGAAAGTGATTCTTCCGAACCGCGCGCAAACAAGCTTCAGATGGTGGCGGGACTCTTGAATGTCTCGATCCGCTGGCTGTTGACAGGCGAGGGGGACGGTGTGGCTGAGCCCGCCACCAGCGAGGAACTGGCCGAGGGCGCGCAGGCCCTGCTGCGCGAGTTGCAGGCAATGCGCACCCAGATGTCGCAACTGGTCACGCAGATCGGCAAGGCCGAGAAGCAACTCCGCATGATCCTGAAAGAGACATTGTGATGCCCGAGATTTCCGCAACGGAAGCCCGCCTGAAGAAACTGCGTATGCGCTCTTGGCGGCGCGGGATGAAGGAAATGGACCTGATCCTCGGTCCTTTCGCGGATGCGCGGTTGGCCGATCTGGATGCCCCCGTGCTGGATGCGTATGAGGCGTTGCTGGACGAAAACGACCAGGACCTTTATCTCTGGGTCACAGGCGCGCGGCCCTGCCCGACGGCGATGGCCCCGATGCTGGAGATGATTGCGCAAGCGGCGGGGGTTTATCCGAAGGCAGAAAAACCCGGGACTTAACGGTTTCTTTGCGACTGTCTGCCACCCTGCAGGTAAATCGACAAGAGGCGGAGCAGGTCGTGAGCATTCAGCAGGAGTTCGGAGCATCGCTGCGCGGCGCGTATAAGCTTCGCTATCTCGACAATCTCGCATTGCTGGAGCGGCTGCACCGGCTCATGCTGGATGTCATCAAGGATGAATTCGAACGCCTTGGCGTCATGAGCATCAATCCGGTGCAGGGCCTGTTGCTTTTCAATATCGGCGACAACGAAGTCACGGCCGGCGAATTGAAGACACGCGGATATTATCAGGGCTCCAACGTGTCCTACAATCTCAAGAAACTTGTCGAGCTTGGCTATATGCATCACCAGCGCTGCGCGGTGGACCGCAGGTCAGTCCGGGTACGGCTTACGCCCAAGGGCCATGCGATCCGCGCGCAGATTTCCGCTTTGTTTGCGCGCCATGCTGAAAACATGCAGGAAAACGGCATTCTCGATTTCGAAGCGTTGGACATGATGGCGCGGGCCCTGCGACGGGTCGAACGATATTGGGCTGACCAGATCCGCTACATCTACTGACCAAAAGCCGGGCTGAATACAGCAGAATGATCGATCGGACGCGATCCGGCTTATGCGCTTGGCAGGTCAAAGACTACACTGCCGCGTCGGTCTTTGGCGGAGCATCCGCCGGTGTCGGCGCACACCACCGGTGCGGGGACGTCATTGCCCGAGACAGTCGCAAACCTGCCCGCGACCCGCACGCCCTTCGCTGCGGCCTTGCCAACGAACGTTAATCCGCAGGAACACGTGAAGGGCCTTGCCTCTGCCTGGTTGAGCGGTAATGTCAATGGAGGGGACTTGTGCAAGCCCCCCACGTCGTCCCGTTCACAATGCCGCTTGCGCCCCTTTTCAGGGCCCCCCAGAGGACCGCTTGCACTGACCGCCCCTCAATGCCCCAGGATCTGGCTAAGGAAAAGCTGGGTGCGTTCGGATTTCGGGTTGTTGAAGAATTCGCGCGGTTCGTTCTGTTCGACGATCTGGCCCTGATCCATGAAGATCACGCGGTTGGCCACCGCCTGCGCAAAGCCCATTTCGTGGGTGACACAGATCATGGTCATGCCTTCTTCGGCCAGCGCGATCATGGTGTCGAGCACTTCCTTGATCATCTCGGGGTCAAGCGCCGAGGTCGGTTCATCAAACAGCATGATCCGTGGTTTCATGCACAGCGACCGTGCAATCGCCACGCGCTGCTGTTGCCCGCCCGACAACTGACCAGGATATTTCAGCGCTTGTTCGGGGATCTTGACCTTTTCGAGGAAGTGCATCGCGATTTCCTCGGCCTCCTTGCGCGGGGTCTTGCGCACCCAGATCGGGGCAAGGGTGCAGTTTTCAAGGATAGACAGATGCGGGAACAGGTTGAAGTGCTGGAACACCATCCCGACCTCGGAGCGGACCTTGTCGATATTCTTGAGATCCGAGGTCAGTTCCGTGCCGTCGACGATGATCTGGCCCGACTGGTGTTCTTCCAGCCGGTTGATGCACCGGATCAGGGTCGACTTGCCAGAGCCGGACGGGCCGCAGACCACGATACGCTCGCCCCTGTTGACCGTGATGTCGATGTCGCGCAGCACATGGAACGTGCCAAACCACTTGTTCATTCCCGTGATCTGGATCGCAACCTCGTCCGATACTTTCATTTGGCTCGTGTTGATCTCACGTTCCACAGGAAGTTCGATTGCAGGCTTGGTCATGGTCAGTCCCTTCCCTTAACGGTGGTCGGTTTTCAGCTTGCGTTCCAGATACATGGAATAGCGCGATATGCCGAAACAGAAGACGAAGAACAGTGCGCCGATGAAGATGAACAACTCCCAGTAGATGCCATTCCAGTTGGTATCCGCGCGGATGGCGTTGGACAGCCCGATCGGATCCAGCAGGCCAATGAAGACAACCAGCGTGGTATCCTTGAACAGGCCGATAAAGGTGTTCACGATGCCCGGAATCGAAATCTTCAGCGCCTGTGGCATGATGATCAGGCGCTGTGCCTTCCAGTAATCCAGCCCCAGCGCATCTGCCGCCTCGTATTGTCCGCGGGGCAGGGCGGCCAGACCACCCCGGATCACCTCGGCCATGTAGGCGGCGGCAAACAGCGTGACCATGATGATCACGCGCAGGATCAGATCAAAGCTCGTCCCCGGCGGCAGGAAATAGTTCAAGAGCAGCGAGGCGGTGAACAGAAGCGTGATCAGCGGCACCCCGCGAATGAATTCGATGAAGATCACGCAGACTGATTTCAGAAGCACCATGTCGGACTGGCGTCCCAGCGCCAGCAGGATGCCCAGTGGCAGCGACAATGAAATACCGGTCACGCCAATCACCAGCGAGATCAGGAACCCCCCGAACCGGTCTGAACGGATGAATTCCAGACCGAGGGGCATGACGGAACTCATCACGCTGTCGAACGGGCCGGCCATGAACATCCACCAGAAGACGGGTGCCAGGACGGCAGCAAAGATGGCCGCCAGCCCATTGACCTTGCGCACCAGAACGAAAGCGACATAGCCCGCCACAAAGCCGAGGGCAGCGCCGACCGGAAACCAGAGTGAGCCACCCCAGAGCAGATGATAGGCAATGAAGGGATAGGCCGCCGAGAAGAACAGTGCCTTGCGCGGCAGTCCGGTAAACAGCACAGGCGCCAGCGCGACAATCATCAGCACAAAGGTCAATACAGGCCGCCAGTAGTGCTGCGTCGGGTAGAAACCGAACAGAAGCTGATGCCAGCGGTCATTGATGACCGCGAAACAGGCCCCTGACGCTCCGTCCAGGATGGTCCGGCAGGCGCGCAGCGACTCGGCGTTCCAGACCGTGTTCAGCAACCACGGTCCGATCGCGGCAAGCGACCACCAGATCACCGCCAGCGAGGCAAGCGTCAGGATCGTGTTCAACCAGCCAGAGAACAGATTTTCGCGCAGCCACTTTATGGCACCTTTCTCCAGCAGGGGCGGGGTCTGTTCCGGGATCATCTGGTCGCGCACGAAGGCAACGGACGGGGCAGAGGTGTCGCTCATCTTACCGCTCCTTCAGCTTTATGCGCGAGTTGTAGACATTCATCAGCCCGGAGATGGTCAGGCTGATGGCGAGATAGATCAGCATCATCAGCATCATGCCC
>SLQN01000414.1 GCA_007131465.1 Paracoccaceae bacterium | reverse complement strand
TTGATGATCAGTTCCTTCAGGCGCCCGGTGACGAAGACATAGCCATCCGCGTCCATCCGTCCCAGATCGCCTGTCCGCAGCCATCCATCGGGTGTGAACGTCTCCTGTGTCGCTGTCGCATTGCGGAAATAGCAGGTCATGACATTGGGGCCACGCACCGCGATTTCGCCCTCTGTGCCGGGGGAAACAGGTTTCAGCTCCTTGGACAGGATGATCACCTCGTTGCCAAAACCAATACCGGGAGAGCCGATCTTGCGCGTCCCCGGCGGCAACGGGTTTGACAGGATCTGTGCCGCCGTTTCCGTCAGGCCCATCGTCTCGATGATGGGAATGCCAAAGCGCGTCTGAAAGGCGGTCTGCGTCTCGACCGCCAGGGCCGATGATGCGGACCGCCCGAACCGTATCCGCGCTCTGGTCGCTGCGTCGGGATCGTCCTTGCCGTGCAACAGATGCGAAATGATCGTCGGCACGACGGAAAACCACGTCACCTGATGCGTTTTGCACAGCGCCCAGAACCGGCTGCCGGAAAACTTCTCGCAGACGACTGCAGACCCGCCGGACACCAGCGTTCCCATCACTGTCACGCAAAGCCCGTTGATGTGGTAGATCGGCAAGACACACAGCGCACGATCCTCTGCCGACAGGCGATGCGCGAGCGCAGCGGTCCAGCCCCCGGCAAGCAGGCTGGCCTGCGTGTGCAACACCCCCTTGGGCCGCCCGGTTGTCCCCGACGTATACATCAGAATGGACGCATCCTGCGGGCCAAGTGCAGCCAGTGATCCGGTTTGTGTCGCCGCGGGCCAGTCAATCTGCGCGCCCACCGTCACAGTCCGGGCCGCAACGCGATGTTCCTGTGTCGCAAGCTCAAGCAGATCGGTCTGCGCGTCGCCGACCAGAACGACCTTCGCTTCCGAATGTGCCAGCGCATAGCCGATCGCCTCAGCTCCCGCGACCAGATTGATCAATGCGGTCCGAAACCCCCCGTAAAGCGCCCCGAACAGACACAGGATACCCTGTCGGCTGTTGGGCAGCATCACAGCGACGCAATCGCCCTTCTGCAGCCCCAAGCCCGCCAGCCTCGCGGCAATCCCTGCGGCCTCGTCGCGCAGCTCTGCCCAGGGCAGGGGGGGCGCATCGGGAAAGATGAAGCCCAACTCACCGCCCTGTGTCTGCGCGCGCAGATCAAGCCAGTCGCGCACAGTTCCCGCAGGCGGCGTCTTGGAGATCGTGGTCATTTTCCCGCCACGGCCCAGTAATCGGCGAAAATCGCGTCAAGCGCGGGTTCGCGCGCCGGGATTGGCCGGACAACCTTTGTGCGCTGGGTGAAATGGCGCCAGTGCAGATTGTCATCAATGGAATTGCCGCCCCAGCTTCCGCACCCCATCGACAGGGAGAAGGGCAGGCCGTTATCGAAGGATCCGCCCGTCGCAAAGCAATGCGCCTGATTGACAATAACCCGGCAGGTCGGCATCTGCGCGCCCAGCGCAAGCGGGCGTCCGACATCGGTGCTGTGCAGCCCGAGCGAATGACCGGCCCCCTGAAATTCCAGCACGCGCCGTGTAATCTCGACCGCATGATCGTAGTCGCGGGCACGGTAAAGCGCGACCACGCGGCTAAGCTTTTCGCCAGACAATGGATGGTCCGGACCGATCCCGTCGGTTTCGACCGCGACAAAGCGCGTGCTGGCGGGAACCTTGCCGGTCAGCCCCAGCTTTTCGATCAGAATATCCGCGTCCTTCGCGATGACGCTGCGGTTCAGATGCCCGTCGGGCCAGAGCTTTGCCACGATGCCTGCGGCCTCACGCTGCGGCACAAGGGCCCCGCCTTCGGCGTCCAGCGCGGCCACGAAGGCGTCATAGACACTGTCCACCACCACCAGGGCATTCTCGGATGAACACGAGGTTGCATTGTCGAAGGTCTTGGAGGCGGCAATCTTTTTTGCCGCCGCGGCCAGATCCGCCGTTTCATCCACGATGACAGTGACATTCCCGGCCCCGACCCCGATTGCGGGCGTTCCGCTGGAATAGGCGCGGCGCACATTGTCCTGACTGCCGGTCACGACAGCAAGGTCCACCAGTTCCAGCAGGCGCTGGGTCGCGACCTTGCTGCCCGGAGGCGGGACCATCTGCACAAGGGCCGTGTTCTCGCCGATCTTGTCAAACTCGGCATGGATGAACGCGACCAGCAATTCACAGCAGGCCACACCCTTGGGCGAGGGGGACAGGATGATGGCATTGCCACATTTCAGCGCGTTGATGACATTGTTCGCGGGTGTCGCGGCCGGATTTGTGGATGGAACGACCGCGCCCACAATCCCGAGTGGCCGGGCAATTTCAATGATGCCGGTTTCGGGGTCGTCTGACAGCACGCCAAAGGTCTGCGCGCCCGCAATGTCGCGCATCAGGCCCAGGGTCTTGCGGTGGTTCTTGATGATCTTGTCGGGGATGTTTCCCAGCCCGGTTGTCTGCACCGCCAGTTCCGCAATCCGGGCATTGCGCCCCGGCTCCATGATCGCCCAGGCTGCTGCCTGCGCAGCACGGTCATACCGCGCCTGACTGCCCTGCGCCTCGAAGTCGGCCTGTGCCTGCCGGGCACGCGCAACAAGAACGTCGATCTGTTCGCCCACTCCCTGAACTGTCACGGTCCCCTCCCAAGGATCAGTTTACAAACCCAACCGTATGTGATGAAAATAGTAATACAAATGTTTTCATAAATTGGGGCGAAAAGGTCAAAATAATGGCTATAAAACAGACATATAAGGCTGATATCGTTACCGTTGCAAAGGTCGCAGGGGTGTCGCCTGCGACAGTTTCGCGTGCGCTGAATCATCCCGATCTGGTCAGTCCCGCCACCCGCAAGAAGATCGAGAAGGCTGTGCGCAAGACCGGATACATCCGCAATCGCGCCGCGCAGACAATGCATGGCCGACGCAGCGCGACCTTGGGGCTGGTCGTGCCCACAGTCAATTTCTCGATCTTCGCCGAACTCGTGCAATCCTTCAATGATGCCGTGTCGGAACTGGGCTTCACCCTCCTGCTGGCAACGCATAATTACGACCTGCGCACCGAATACAGTGTCATCCGAAAACTGCTGGAACATCGCGTCGATGGCATTGCGCTGATCGGACTGGATCACAGCGAAGACACCTACCGATTGTTCAAGTCGCAGAACGTGCCGGTCATCGCCGTGTGGAGCTATTCCGAGACCGCGCGCATCTCCTGCATCGGGTCGGATAACCGAGAGGCTGGGCAGGTCGCCGCCAGGCATATCCTTGCGCTCGGGCATCGCAGGATCGGCTTCATCTTTCCGCCAACGGCCGAAAACGACCGCGCCCGCGACAGGCTTGGTGCCGCCACCGAGATTCTGCGCGATGCCGGGGTCGCGTGTCCCGACGCGTGGATGGCGCAGTCGCTCTACAGTATCGCCCATTCAAAGGCGGCGTGCCAGGAGTTGCTGCAGCGAAACCTGTCGCTGACAGCCCTGATTTGCGGCAATGACGTGATTGCCCAGGGCGCAATCGCGGCCGCAATGGAACTGGGCCTTCGCATCCCGCAGGATATCTCCATCATGGGGATAGGTGATTTCGTAGGGTCCGGCGACGGTTTCCCGGCCTTGACGACAGTCCGTATCCCGGCACGGGAAATCGGTGCGCGTGCGGGTCAGAACCTTGTCCAGAGCGTCGCTGATCTAGACTGCGACCAGATCGTCAGTTCCCGCTTTCCGGTCAGCCTGAAGCTGCGCAAGACCACGGCCTTCGTCTCTGGTGGTCGCTAGCGCACACCATAGGCCGCCAGAAACAGATGCACCGCCCCCTCCGCCACGCGGGCCCGCGTGGCGGCCGAGAACTGCGTCTCGATCCCGCAGATCATCTGGTCGCTCAGCGTGGTCTGGCAAAGCTGGAAAAACTGGTCGGCGGCCAGGTCGATATCGTTGATGCGCAGCTTGCCCTGCGCCTGCTGCGCCGCGAAATAAGCGCCCAGCCGCGCGCGCCCCAGTTCCGGCCCGCTTTCATAGAACGCCCGCCCGATTTCGGGGAAGCGCGGCGATTCGGCAACGCAGATGCGATACATCGCCAACGAGAATTCCGATGTCAGAAACCCCACGAAGCGCCGCGCCGCCTCGGGCAGCGCGATCTCCGGCGGGGTGGTGTCCGACAACTCGACCGCCGAATCGGCCAATCGCAGGATCTCGGTGCGATACATCTCGGTGAACAGCAGCCGCTTTTCGGGGAAGTAGCTGTATAGCGTCGCCTTCGACACACCCGAGACGCGCGCGATCTCGTCCACGCTGGCGCGTTCATAGCCGCGCGCCGTTCATAGCCGCGCGCCATGAAGACCGCACGCGCGCCCTCCAGTGTAGCGCGTCAACCATCTTGTCAGTGACCGACAACCACCTTGGCCGGTTTTTCGGCCGCCGGGGTGGCGTTTCGTTCGATATTCTGGCTCAGGTTGCTCCTTCGTTTTGGTTGTCGTTGATGGTTGTCGTCGGCGCTTCGGCCTGAGCCCTCTTGTTGGAGGCAGCCACGCGTTGGCGGAAGCTTTCAGCGTTCATCTCAAAAATAGTCGCGTGATGGACCAATCTGTCGATGGCGGCGACGGTCATGGCCTGGTCGGGGAAGATCTGATCCCAACCGCTGAAGGGCTGGTTGGCGGCGATGGCGATGCTGCGGTATTCGTAGCGCCGTGCGATAAGCTCAAAGAGGACGCCGGTTTCAGCCTGATCCTTGTGGGCATAGGTTATGTCATCAAGGATGATCAGGTCGAACTTGTCGAGTTTGGCGAGCGCGGCCTCAAGGACGAGATCGCGACGGGCGGCCTGGAGCCTTTGCACCAGATCGCTGGTCCGGGTGTAGAACACGCGGTGTCCCGCCTCGATCAGGGCATGGCCAATGGCGCACAGAACGTGCGTCTTGCCGGTGCCGGAATTGCCGATGGCAATCAGGTTGCCGCCGCCGCTCAGCCAATCGCCTGCTGTCAGGGCCTCGACGCGAGGGCGCGGCAAGGTTGGCAGCGCCTTGAAGTCGAAGGTTGCCAGCGTCTTACCCGCCGGGAGCTGTGCCTCGTTCAGATGGCGCCGGATGCGGCGCATGTCGCGCTCGGCCAGTTCATATTCTGCCAGCACAGCCAGGAATCGGGCGGCAGGCCAGCCTTCGGTATCGGCACGCGCGGCGATTTCCAGCCAGAGTTTGTGGAAGCTGGGAAGCCGCAGCGCGGTCAGCATGCTGGGCAGCGTGTGGATGTCGATCTCACGGGCGGTCATGCGCTTGCTCCCAGGAGAGCATCGAAGCTGTCCAGTGGTGGGTGAGCGACAGCGATATCCGTGGGCAACGCCATGTGTCTCGGGGTTAGCCTTGATGCCAGCCTTTTGGGATCCGGCACCCACCCTGCGTCGAGGTCTGCCGCCAGCAAATGCGCCAGTTCCGCCTCACAGGCCTGGTCGTGGGCGATGAAGAGCAGATCGACCATGCGGCGGCAGGCGTCGCGTCGCGGCAGGTCCCGCTGCAGCACCTTCCAGGCCTCAGCGTATTCGATCCGGGGGAACAAACTATCGCGGTAGATCGAACTCCAAAGAGCCTGCGGTTT
>SLQN01000561.1 GCA_007131465.1 Paracoccaceae bacterium | reverse complement strand
ATTCGGGTTTGTGGTGCTGGCGGTCTTTCTTTACATACTGGGCGCAGGGCTGAGTGTGGTGGTGCGTTCGCATCCGCCGGAGGCCGGAAAACGCGAAGCTTGAGGAGCTGTTCATGGACCTGAATGCCGCCACTGTCGGCGCACTGGTGCGCCAGTCACTGACGCGCCCGCGCGAGGCTGCAGAACGTCTGCTGGCGCTTTCCGTGCCCGATGATGCGCGCTGGCTGGGTTTCGTGATTGTTGTGGTGCTGTCAGTTCTGCTGGGTCAGCTTTCGGTCATCCTGATGGGCGAAGGCGGGTTCGGAGGCGGTCTGTTGTTCATGGCGATGTTCCAGACATCGCTTCTGCTTGGCATGGTGGTCGCGGTGCAGGGCGTGGGGCGCGCGCTTGGCGGCACAGGCGGATTTCCGGATACGCTGCTGCTCGTGGCCTGGCTGCAATTCGTGATGCTGGTGCTCCAGATTGTCCAGATCGCCAGTCTTGTGCTGGTGCCTCCCCTGTTCAGTCTGATCACGATTGCGTCGCTCGTTCTCTTCATGTGGATGCTGACAAATTTCATCATGGCGCTACATGGTTTCACATCCGCGTTGAAAGTGTTCGTCGGCATCATCTTCACGGTCTTTGCCATGGCCATCGTGCTTGCCATTTTGCTGGGCATTCTGGGGATCGCCCCCGGAGGAGGAGCCTGAAATGCTTGATCTGGAACGCGTGCGCGCCGATTTCCCGATCCTTCACCGGACGGTCAACGGCAAGCCGCTGGTCTATCTTGATAACGGCGCGTCAGCGCAAAAACCGCGCGCCGTGATCGAGGCCGTGACCCGTGCCTATGCGGAAGAATATTCCAATGTGCATCGCGGCTTGCATTACCTGTCGAACCTCGCGACGGACAAGTATGAAGCCGTGCGGGGCAAGGTGCAGCGGTTCCTGAACGCCGCGCATGAGGATGAAATCCTGTTCACCACCGGCACGACGCAGGGCATCAATCTGGTTGCCTATGGCTGGGCCATGCCGCGCTTTGAAGCTGGCGATGAAATCGTGTTGTCGATCATGGAACACCACGCAAATATCGTGCCGTGGCATTTCCTGCGCGAACGGCAGGGGGCTGTCATCAAATGGGTCGATTGCGCCCTTGACGGCAGCCTGGACCCGCAAGCGGTGATCGATGCGATCGGGCCGCGCACGAAGCTTGTCGCGATCACGCATATGTCGAACGTGCTGGGCACGGTGGTCGATGTCGCCACGATTTCGCGCGCGGCACAGGATCGCGGCGTGCCGGTTCTGGTGGACGGGTCACAGGCAGCCGTGCACATGCCGGTCGATGTGCAGGCGCTTGGCTGTGATTTCTACGCCGTGACAGGGCACAAACTCTATGGTCCCTCCGCGTCGGGGGCGATCTATGTCACCCGCGCGCGCCAGGCCGAGATGCGGCCCTTTCTGGGGGGCGGTGACATGATCCGCGAAGTCACCCGCGACACGGTCACCTACAATGATCCGCCCCACAAGTTCGAGGCCGGAACACCCGGTATCGTGCAGCAGATCGGGCTCGGGGTGGCACTGGACTACATGATGGGCCTTGGCATGGACGCCATCGCCGCCCACGAAGCTGATCTGCGCGATTACGCACAGGCGCGACTTGCCGGTCTGAACTGGCTGACAGTGCAGGGTACGGCCCCCGGAAAGGGCGCGATCTTCAGCTTCACGCTGGATGGCGCGGCGCATGCGCATGACATCTCGACAGTGCTGGACAAGAAGGGCATCGCCGTGCGCGCAGGCCAGCATTGTGCGGCGCCGCTGATGGATCATCTGGGTGTATCTGCGACCTGCCGCGCGTCATTCGCGATGTATAACAGCCGCGCCGAGGTCGACGCGCTGGTCGATGCATTGGAATTGTGCCACGACCTGTTCACATGAAATGGATGATTGCATCGGCCCATACCGCAGATTATAGACACCACCGAAGCACCCGTAGCTCAGCTGGATAGAGCGCTGCCCTCCGAAGGCAGAGGTCACAGGTTCGAATCCTGTCGGGTGCACCAATTCAATCCATCCATCTGGGTTCAGCGCCGCGTTTGACGTGACGGCAAGCTGCGCTGATCGAAAGCCCGCATCGCGGGCTTCCGCGCTACTGTGGTGCTGGCAGTGGGACCACGCCCATCGCGATGCGATGTGCCTGGTTCAGCCAGTGCGTGCCATGGCGGCGGCAGTGTCCAGCATGCGGTTGGAAAAGCCCCATTCATTGTCATACCAGGACAGCACCCGCACCATGCGACCCTCCAACACCTTGGTCTGATCCAGATGAAAGATGCTCGAGCGCGGGTCATGGTTGAAATCCATCGACACATTGGGCTGGTCCGTCACCCCGAGTATCCCCTTCAGAGGGCCAGTTGACGCAGCAGCCGTGACAGCGGCGTTGATTTCCTCGGCCGTCACATCACGCGCAGCCTCGAACGTCAGGTCCACGACCGAGACATTGGGGGTGGGCACGCGGATGGCCACACCGTCAAGCTTGCCTGCCAGTTCCGGCAGCACAAGGCCCACCGCCTTGGCCGCACCGGTCGAGGTGGGGATCATGCTCATGGCGGCGGCACGGGCACGATACATGTCCTTGTGCATGGCATCCAGCGTCGGCTGATCGCCCGTATAGCTGTGGATCGTGGTCATGAACCCGCGCGAAATACCGACCGCATCATTGAGGACCTTCGCCACGGGGGCGAGGCAGTTGGTGGTGCAGGACCCGTTCGACACGATCCGGTCTGCGGCGGTCAGGCTGTCATGGTTCACGCCAAAGACAATGGTCTTGTCCGCGCCCTTTGAGGGCGCCGAGACCAGCACCTTGCCGGCTTTGCCAAGATAGACTTTCGCCTTTTCCGCATCGGTGAAGATGCCGGTGCATTCCAGCACGATGTCGATATCGTCCCAGGGCAGGTTGGCCGGGTCGCGTTCGGCGCTCACCCGGATCGGCCCGCGTCCGACATCGATACTGTCGGGGCTGGTTGTCACGTCATTGGGGAAACGGCCATGAACGCTGTCGAAGCGCAGCAGATGGGCGATGCTCTCGACCGGGCCAAGATCATTGACAGCAACGACCTCCAGATCGTCGCGCCCCTGTTCGACCAGTGCGCGCAGCACCAGTCGGCCGATCCGGCCAAAGCCATTGATTGCTAGACGTGTGGTCATGGTCGCTTCTCCCGGTTTCGATCTGCGTTTGCGCTAACATAAACTGCGCGCGGATTGCAAGCGCTTCGCAGAGGGCCGACGCGGGGCGTCGGCCAGCAGAAGGCGCAGCCTGTTCAGACATCGGTATCGCAGGCTGGTCGGCTTCTGTGACCCGAAAAGTCCCGCGCCCGCCTGTCACGGATGAGCCCTTGGCGTAGCATTCCCACGCTATCTTATCCGCGCAAAGCACGCAACGCTGCGAGTACTCTCAAGGTTTCGCGCGTCCCCGATGGGGGGCCTCAGGGGCGGTCCCAGGGCGCAGCGTCGGACCGTCAGTTGATCAGCCGACCCATTGCGCCGGCCACATCGGCCATGCGGCAGGAAAAACCCCACTCATTGTCATACCATGCCAGCACCCGCACCAGACGCTTGCCCACGACCTTGGTCTGATCGGGGGCGAAGATCGAACTGTGGGGCGTATGGTTGAAATCGATCGAGACCTTGGGTTCTGGGTCATAGGCCAGAACTGCCCCCATCGCGCCTGCCGCAGCCTCGCGCACGATCTCGTTCACATCGGCGACGGTCACATCGCGCCCGGCCTGAAATGTCAGGTCCACGGCGCTGACATTGGGGGTGGGCACGCGCAGCGCTGTCCCGTCCAGCCGACCGGCCAGTTCGGGCAGCACCTCGCCCAGCGCTTTCGCTGCCCCTGTCGAGGTGGGGATCATCGCCATCGCGGCGGCTCGGGCGCGGTAAAGATCCTTGTGGCGGCGGTCCAGCGTCGGCTGATCGCCCGTGTAGCTGTGAACCGTGGTCATGATGCCAGCCTCGATCCCGATGGCATCGTTCAGCACCTTTGCCAGCGGCGCGAGGCAATTCGTGGTGCAGGACCCGTTCGAGACGACGTGATGCTCGGGCCGCAGGCTGCGATGATTCACGCCATAGACGATTGTCGCATCCGCATTCCGCGCCGGGGCCGAGACCAGCACCCGCGACGCGCCGCGCGAAAGATGTACTGCCGCCATGTCCCGGTCATTGAACTTGCCGGTGCATTCCATCACGACATCGACCCCGTCCCAGTCCAGCGCGCTCGGGTCATAGGTGGACATGACCCGGATCGGCCCACGCCCGAGGTCCAGCTTGTCCCCGTCAACGCGGATGGTTCCGGGAAAGCGGCCATGAACAGAGTCGTATTTCAGCAGATGTGCATTGGTCTCAATCGGTCCCGTAGCATTGATCTTTACGACCTCGACATCGTTGCGGGCACTCTCGGCGATATGGGCCAAGGTGCACCGGCCGATCCGCCCGAAGCCGTTGATTCCGATCGTGATCGTCATGACTGCGCCTCCGCACTGGATCCTTACCCCGGTATATCCAGTGCCGCAGCGCGGCAAAAGACCGAAAACCATTCCTGGAAAGGACGTTAGCGCAATCTTGTCCATGATAGCGCGAACGCGTCGCCGGGTCAGGGGACGTGTCTGGCCCTTTGTCTGCTTGCACTGTGCTGCGCTGCGTTGCATGTAGAGGGCCGGGCGCGGGTACTGAGCACATAAAACAGGGCAATGTCGAATTGGCTTTCATTGATAACATTTTTGCCCTGATCGACATGCGGTCCTTCGCCTCCGTGTGGTTCTGGATCGTGCTGGCACTTTATTGGTCTTCGGTCAGCCAGACGGTTCTTGGCGCGCCCTTCGACATGATCTTGCGAGCCAGTCGCGGCATCGAGGGGGATCAGGATGACCTGCACCGCCTGGTCGCCATTCATGTTCGGCGCAGGCTGGAACTGATGCGCCGCGCGGGCCACTGGATCGTGTGTCTCGTCGCGTCGATGCTGACACTTGTCTGCATTCTGGCAGTTTCCTACCGGTTGGAATTCGCCCAGGCCTTGTTCCTGCTGCTGGTTCCGATGACGCTCGTGCGGTTGCTGGGTCTGCGGTTATGCGTCCGGATAGAGCGAGAACACCCGAAAGCAGACCGGTTGGGCCGCATGTTGATGCGGCATCGTTTCTGGGTGCAGTGTCTTGGCGTGGTCTCGATTTTCGTGACTGCGATCTGGGGCATGCTACAGGTCATGTCGCGTTCGGCGCTGGGGCTGTAGCCCCTGTCGGATGCGAGAAAGGATGCAGAGGTAATGTCGCCACAGGCAGGAAAGGTCATTCTGGGGGGCGCGCCGGAAGGACATGATGCGGCCTTGCTGGCCGCAGAAGTGGTGCGCACGGGCCAATCAGTGATCCATGTCGCGCGTGACGACAAACGCGCCGAGGCGATGGCGCTTGCACTCGGCTTCAACGCGCCCGACCTGACCGTGCTGCGCTTTCCGGCCTGGGATTGTCTGCCTTATGACCGTGTCTCGCCTAACCCCGAAATCGCGTCATCGCGGATGGCAACGCTTGGGGCACTGGCACATGGCGTGCCGGGATCATTTGTGT
>SLQN01000030.1 GCA_007131465.1 Paracoccaceae bacterium | reverse complement strand
TGCGCAGGATCACGGCACTGGTGCGCGGGAACTGAACTCCGGGCCCCCGGGGCCGGGCGTCATCGCCCGGCCCGCCCTGAAAGGCCCACACGGAAAGGGCGGCCCATGGAAACGGGCCGCCCTTCTTCACGACAGCGGAAGTCCGTGTTCAGCGAACGATATAGACGATCCGGCGCTGTTCCCGCTCGACCAGAACCCGCGTGCCATTGACATAAGTATAGTAATATTCGCTTTCCGGGACTTCGGTCAGCATCACGGTTTCGGGAATGCCCGCGCCCACGACGATCTCGCCATCCAGATAGATCGGCTCGACCGGGTTTTCCATGACATAGGTGGTGACGCGTTCTTCCGGCGTTGCGGCCGACCCAAGCCCCATCCCGATGCCTGCACCGATTACGGCGCCTACAGGCCCACCGAGCATGCCGCCCGCAATCGCCCCTGTCACGCCGCCGCCAACGGTTGCATCGGGATTTTTCTCATAGGTGATGGTCTCGACGGCCAGCCGGTCACGGTTGGCATAGATCGGGGCTTCGATCATGGTGGTCAGATACTCGCCCGAGGCCCATCCCTCCATCCCGTCAAACGAGACGCGGCACCAGTTGGACGCTTCGAGACAACCATTGACCGCGACGGCCTGCGAGGCGGGGATCACACCCAGTATTTCGTATGACACATCGGGGCCTGCACGCAGGTTCAGGTCCGTGTAGGCGGTTGCGGTTGTTTGCGCGAATGCAGTGGTGGCCAGAAGCATGGCACTCAGGCTTGCGCCCAGTTTGAACGTAATCGACATGTCATTTCCTTTGATGTTATCCCAGAACTTCGAAGCATTGTACGCGCCGGACATACCCAAGGGTGGGCAGCCGACTGGTTTTCGATGTCTGGATAACGCACGGGCGCGCGAGGATTCGGTCGCCAAGCAAGACATTGACCCAACTGCGCTTCCGATTACTGACGTGGATCAGTATTCGCGTCATTTGCCCTGCGGACTGACTGGGCAGCGCGCGCGACGCCAACCCTTCTCTGCGAATGATGTCGTGCGGACTGATCCATGTTGTGACCCGTTTTTCCCGGCGGGTTATACATGATCCAGGGCAGTCACTCATTGCCAGAAGTTAGGACGCGCATGAACAAGATCATCTACATTGTCGGCCTGATCGTCGTCGTCATCTTCATTCTGGGTTTCCTCGGCCTGCGCTGAGCCGTCTGCCAGCGCGCCCTTGCGGCATGCGAGAGACGACGCCACCGACAGGCGCGAAACCCAAAAGCGCAACGGGCACATCCCGTTGCGATCATCCAATTTCCCGGAGAGACCACATGAAAAAATCCGAGTCCAAACTACACAAGGCCAAGGCCGCTAGCGATGACCTGGGCCAACAGATCGTCGCCCTGCGCGCGGATGTCACGAAGCTGATGTCGAACGCATCGGACGACGTGGCCGAGGGGCTGGATATGGCTGGTCATCAGATCAGCAAGACCAGCCGGAACGCACGCAAACTGGCTACCAATTCGGTGGCTGATCATCCCATGACCGCAGTGGGAATTGCGATCGGCGTCGGTGTGCTTGTGGGCCTTGTTGCCCGCAGGACCGAAACAAGCTGATCCGGTTAGCGGACCGGCAATCTTCACCCTACCAAAGGAGCACGGAAAATGGACGAAGACCGCATCAAGGGCAGCGCAAAGAAGGCCGAAGGCAAGGTCAAGGAAACGGCTGGCAAGGTGACCGATGACAAAAAGCAGCAGGTCGAAGGCAAAGCCAAGCAAGCCGAAGGAAGCACCCAGAACGCTTTCGGCAAGGCCAAGGACAGCGTGCGCAAGGATTGACGCAGACTGCAAGCGCACCGGTTCGGAGGACCGAATAGATGGAAAAGAAACCCAAGAAGAAAACGGTCGCCTCCGGGTCCAAAGCCCCGAGCGACTACCAGTCGCGACAGACAGAGGGCAAGACCAGCGCGGCAGATAACAAGTTTCAAAAGCAGATCGGAAAGGCGAAGGATACCCAACGCAAGGGTTGATATCGCCACCCGAAAGCCCCGCCGCGGTTTCCCTCCTGCGGCGGGGTTATTTCCTGTTCTGACCGGCAGGAAAGGCGTCAGGGGCGACGCACGGAATTCCCGCCCTCAAGTATCCCGTTGATCAGCGCGGCCACGTCAGCATGCGTCTGCGCCTGCTCGCTGTTCCGGGAAGCCTCATGCGCGGCGGCGGCATCGCGCAGGATGCCAACGATCTCCTTTTCCGGCAGGATTTTTCGGTCATTCAGCGCCAGAAGCAATGATTCACAGATGGACAGGGCAGCTCTTCCGGCGATGTCGTTTGAGGCTGGCATGGGACGGTTTTCGCTTTCTGTTTCAGGAGCGTGGTTCTGCCCGGGACCGAACAGTGGGAACGCTCCGGAACATTACGCGTTTCTTCTGCTGCGCCACTGATCGAGAGCAGTATCTGCCATGCCTTTTCTGAACACCCCCCTGACCAAGCAAGACCCGACCGTTTCCATGGGGACGGCGATGATGACACCACAAGGACCACTGACGCGAAAGCTGTCCGCTTTCGTCGCCCTGTCGGGCAGTGATCTGGAAACACTGGCCCGGTTTCACAAGCGCAGACGCAGCTTTCTGGCGGGGCATGAAATGATCCATGAAGGGCAGAAAAACCAGTCGGCCTTCATTCTGGCCAAGGGCTGGGCCTTTTCGTACAAGATGCTGCCCGATGGCGACCGCCAGATCGTCGATTTCCAGATCGCAGGGGATTTCCTGGGTCTGCGCAGCGTGCTGTTCCGCACGACCGATCACAGCGTCGAGGCCATCACCCGCATTGAGGCCTCCGAAGTGCTGGCGACGGATATTCTCGACGGATTTGCCCACTCCCCGCGGCTTGCCACAGCCATTCTCTGGGCAGCGTCCCGCGACGAGGCGATGGTGGTGGAACATCTGGTCAATCTGGGGCGTCGCTCGGCGGAAGAGCGGATGGCACATTTCCTGCTGGAACTGGGGGCAAGGCAGCAACTGGTGGGGATCGGCGACAGGACCGGCTTCGACTGTCCGCTGACGCAATACCATCTGGCCGATGCGCTGGGCCTGAGTGCAGTGCATGTGAACCGCGTCCTGCGCAATCTGCGCGAACAGGGGCTGGTGACATTCCAGAAAGGGCGCGTTGCCTTCGATGATATCGACGGTCTGGTCGAACTTGCCGGGTTTGACACCGAGTATCTGGATCAGGATGGCCCCCTGATGCGGTGAAGCGCGGGCGGGGATGATCCCGGCCCGCACCAGACAGGTCAGTTCACCGGTGTGATCACGATCTCGACGCGACGGTTTTCAGCCCGACCGGCTGCGCTGGAATTTGACGCAATCGGTTCATTGAACCCGCGCCCTGCAACAGCGATCCTGTTGCCTCTGACGCCGTTCTCTATCAGAACACGCGCCACAGCCATCGCGCGATCCTGGCTTAGCTGGTTGTTCAGTGCAGCCGAGCCGACATTATCCGTATGCCCGACAACCCGAACACTGGAACCGGGGTAGCGGCTCAGACTTTCGGCCACTGTCCGCAGTGCCGGGCGGAACCCAAGGTCGACAGTGGAAGACCCGGTGCGAAAGGTCACGGATTCGGGCAATGTGACCCGCAGGTCTCTGCCGGTATTGGTGATCTCTGCCCCGGACCCTGCAAGCGACTGGCGCAATTCGCGTTCCTGCGCGGCCATCCGCGCCCCGATTGCCCCGCCGACTGCGGCCCCGACTGCGCCACCGATCACGGTTGCGCGTGTGTCGCCACCGATAACCTGCCCCGCCGCCGCACCGGTCAGCCCGCCGATAATTGCCCCGGTTCCCGTCTGATTGGCGGACCCGTCGGGGTTGGCACACCCGGCAAGGATCGAAACCGACAGAAAACCACACGCGAGTATTTTTCCATGCTTGTTCATTATCTGTGTCCTTCCAAAGGTGCTGCCTGTCCAGAAACTGTCAGGCCGACGCACCGAATCCCCGGTATCGTGGCAGGATTCGCGCGCCTTGGTGCTGATCTGGATTAACCTGCTAGGGGTTGTTGACGTTCGCCCATCGCGCTGACGTCATCAAGGGCGTCGATTTCATCAACGGCGTCAAGCCAACAACCCCAGATCGGGCCGCCGCATGACAAGCCCCAAACCCCAGTTTTGACAATAACTCAAACCTGGCCGACCGGTGGACAATGGCTGCACATTGAAGCCAGGCGTCGCGAGATCAAGCATGTCGAGAAAGGCATCAACGGTTCGGACCGGGCCGTTCTCATCAACGTAATCGTCCGGATACTCCGGCAGTAACATCGTCTGCTGGCGGTCCAAACCCTCGATAAATCGCGCCATGAAAACCAACGCACCAACTGCCGAAACCATACCACGATCCACCGAAAAGCCGCGAGTTTTCACACACCCTCTCCGCGATGCCGCCATTCAAGGCCTATCTCACGATAAGTATCCAATGAATACTGCGCCCGGCATCAAGTAAAACAAAAAAGCCCCCGAACTGCAGGTCCGGGGGCTTCATGTCGGTCATGCCGGGTGATCAGTTCGGAAACTCGGCCGTGATCCCCTCGACATAGAAGCTCATCGTTGCAAGGTCGCCATCCCCGGCCACTTCGCCATCCGCCAGCCAGGGCGTGCCGTCCTGACGGTTGATCGGGCCGGTGAACGGGTGATACTCACCCGCCGCAATCGCCGCGATCAGCGCATCCGCTTCTTCCTGCAACTCTGCCGGGATACGGTCATTCCAGGGGGCCATCTCGATGATCCCCTCGGCAAAGCCCATCCAGGAGTTCTGCGCTTCCCATGTGCCATCCTTCACCGCCTGAATCCGGCTTATGTAATAGGGTGCCCAGCGGTCCACGATGGCCGACAGATGCGCCGTCGGGCCGAATTGCACCATGTCGCTGGCCTGTCCGAAGGCCATGACGCCCGCATCCTCGGCCACGCGCACGGCGGCTGTGGAATCGGTGTGCTGCATGATCACATCCGCGCCCTGTTCGATCAGGGTCTCGGCGGCGTCAGCCTCCAGCGCGGGGTCGAACCAGCTATAGGTCCAGATGATGCGGAACTGCACATCCGGGTTGACGGCTTTCGCATGCAGATAGGCCGAATTGATGCCCGACACCACCGCCGGGATCGGGTAGGACGCGATATAGCCGATGGTGTTGGTTTCGGTCATCTTGCCCGCGATATGGCCCAGAACGGCGCGGCCCTCATAAAAGCGCGCATCATAAAGCGAGATGTTGTCGTGTTCCTGGATATAGCCGGTGGCGTGCTGGAAATAGACATTGGGGAAGCGCCCCGCGACCGCGTTCACATCCGGCCCATAGCCGAAAGAGGCCGCAAAGATCACATCCGTGCCCGACAAGGCCATCTGCGTCATGACGCGTTCGGCATCCGCGCCGTAATCGACATTCTCGACGATATTGGTCTCTACCGCATCGCCGAAATGGTCCTGCAATTCCTGACGTGCGCGGTCATGGCCCGCGGTCCAGCCGAAATCGCCCACCGGGCCGATATAGATGAAGCCGGCCTTGACCGGGTCGCTGGCCAGGGCGGGCGTGCCCAGCGCCATCGCAAGGCCGGCAGCGGCCAGAAGCGTCCTG
>SLQN01000123.1 GCA_007131465.1 Paracoccaceae bacterium | reverse complement strand
CTGAAGGCAGGGCGCTTCCTGTCGACGCTGTTCAACCTGAAGGTTGACGGGCAGGAGGACGTGCGTGTCATCTGTCGCGGCGTGCAGCGCGATGTCGTGAAAGGCTTGCCGACGCATGTAGACCTGATGCGCCTGCGCCGGACCAGCCGGATCAACCTGTTCATCCATGTCGACTTCATCAATGCCGACAAATGCGTCGGACTGAAGCGCGGCGGCACACTGACCGTGGTGCGCCCCGAGGTTGAACTGAACGTGCTTGCGGGTGATATCCCCGAACGGCTGGTGGTGGATCTTGAAGGCCGCATGATCGGTGAAACGATCACGATTGCGGCGATCACGCTGCCCGAAGGCACGAAACCGACCATCGATCGCGATTTCGTGATCGCCAATATCGCGGCTCCGCGCGCACTCGCGGCCGCAGATGCGGAAGAAGAAGAAACCGCCGCTGAAGAGTGATCTTTGCGTCCGGTCGAACAGACCAAGGGGCATCCGGTATCGGGTGCCCCTTTTTCATGCAGGTCAGGCGTGTTCTGTCACGCAGCTTGTATCACGTCCCGGTTCCGATCCGGCGAAACACCACAGTCGCGCCAACCGAGCGTCGCGCGCAATAGACCATGTTGTTTTGCGCGAGAGCGCCGAAGATCCGCGCCGTGCCAGCATCTCCATACCGGCCTGGATGAATCTCGAGAATGATCAACCGCACCTTTTGCGGCAATTCTGCCTCGAACAATGCCAACTCGCCCCCCTCGATGTCGCAAGAGATGACCGTCGCGCGTGACATCTCAAGCAGCGTATCGAGGCGCAGCGCGGGCACGTCCATCTGACGGCCCCGCTGTTCTGTTGCCGTCGAAAGAACAGACGAGGCCCAGAATTGCCGCCGCGCCCTGTAGCGCACCTGTGCCCCCTCAAATGACGGTGGCACAACAGCGCCCCAAAGGATGCGCGCGCCCTGAACGCCATTTCTGACCAGATTGGCCTTCGCAATATCAACCATGTGCGGCAGCGCCTCGACCCCGGTGACCGCCTCACCGGCCGCGATACGCCCTGCGATGGTCGCGATAAAGCCTGTGCCCGACCCCAAATCGAGAAGCCTGTCATCGGGGCCGAAATGCGCCCGCATCGCGCGCGCCTCGTCACGTTCGAAATGCCCCTTCGCCAGCGCGCGCAACACCCGCTCCCCAACGTCCTTTGAAGGCACACTCAGAGAGATGTCCTCAAGCTGAAATTCAGGCATGGCACCTCTATTTCCGGATGACTTGCACCGAATCGTAGATCTCAAGCTCTGGCGGCCCCAGATAGATTTCGCCGTGATCGCGCACGCCCTTGTGCGCGCCGCGAAAATTCTGCGACCGCGCCCAGCCGTCAAACGCGGCCTTGTCGCGCCAGAGCGTATGCGACAGGTAAATTGTCGCCTCATCCGTGCTGATCCCGCGAAACAGGTGAAACTCCACGAAACCGTCCAGGTCGGGCAGCTTGCTCTCGCGGTTGGTCCAGATCGCCTCGAACGCGGTTTCCTGTCCGGGCCGCACCCTGAAGCGGTTGATCGTCAGATACATCCTGCGTCCTTTCATTCTGCCCATGACAGTCTAGCGTTCCGCGACACCAGCGCAAGCAAGCGCTTTCAACCCCCGGCGCGCTTGGCTATGCTGCACCGCAAAGACGCAGATCGGGGGCGAGATGAAACTCTTTGCAGGGCTTGGCAATCCGGGCGCAAAATATGCGTCGAACCGCCACAATATCGGTTTCATGGCCGTCCGGGCGATTGCGGATGCGCATGGGTTCGCCCCGTGGCGCAGCAAGTTTCAGGGGCAGATCAGCGAAGGACGGCTGGGCGCGGAAAAGGTGATTCTGCTGATGCCGCAGACCTTCATGAACCTGTCGGGCCAGTCTGTCAGCGAGGCAATGCGCTTTCACAAACTCATGCCCGAAGACCTTGTGGTGTTCCATGACGAGCTTGACCTCGCGCCCGGCAAGCTACGTTACAAGCACGGTGGCGGGCATGCCGGACATAACGGGTTGCGCTCGATCCACGGGCATATCGGGCCGGAATATGCCCGCGTGAGGCTGGGGATCGGCCATCCGGGCCACAGGGACAGGGTTGCCCCTTATGTGCTGTCGGATTTCGCCAAGGCGGATCAGGGCTGGCTGGACGATCTGATGCGCGGCATCGCAGATGGGGCAGAGGCGCTGGCCGGGGGCGATTTGGGGCGGTTTTCCAATGCGGTGGCGTTGCGGATGAACACCACGCCCCAAAAAGCCCCCGAGAAGTCCCGACCCGCACCCCCTGCCCCGGTGCCCGCTGACGCCGTGGGCCGCGCGCCCGACACCCGTAGCGCACTGCAAAAACTCATGGATCGATTCCGGTGAGTTTTCGCGCCCATGCCCGCGCGCAGGCAAGCGCCTGCGCAGATCTCGGATCGCCGCTGACAGCGCGTCTGCTGACCCTTGTGGCCGACCGGCTTGTCCCCGGCACAGAACTGGCCGATCATTTGCTGAATTGGCCCGCAGACCGCCTGAACCCCGATGCAGTTGCCCTGCGCCTTGCCGGGGCGCTGCATTATCTGGTGCTGACCGGACAGGCCCCGATCCTGAAACGGATCTATGCCGACCCGTCTGTGCCCGATATCCAGTTCTGGCGCGCAATCGAAGCAACGCTGAAATTCCGCAGCGCGGAAATCCTGCCAATCCTCGCGCAAGCGCCCCAGACGAACGAAGTCCGCCGTTCCAGCGTCCTGATTGCTGCCGCGCACTGGCTGACCGCCGTCTATGGGCTGCCGCTGGTACTGTCCGAGCTGGGCAGCAGCGTCGGACTGAATCTGCTCTGGGATCACTATGCACTGGACATCCAAGGCCAGCGCTACGGGCCCGAGGATGCGGTGCTTACCCTGACCCCGGACTGGCAGGGCACGCCGCCCCCACTGGCCCCGCCCCTGATCCGCGCGCGCGCCGGGGTGGACCTTAACCCGCTGGACCCGGAATACGGTCAGCTGCGCCTCTTGTCCTATATCTGGGCCGATCAGCATGATCGCTTGGCACGCGCCCGTGCGGCCCTCGCGCTGGCCTGCGAAAAGCGCCCCGAGGTTGCGCACGGCAATGCTATCGACTGGCTGGAAGCGCGGCTGTCCAGACCCGTCCCGCAGGCCGTGCATCTGGTCTGCCATACGATCACATGGCAGTATTTCAGCGAGGCCGATCAGGCACGCGGGCTTGCCCTGTTGCAGCGCGCGGGCCAGCGCTGCCGTGCAGACGAACCGCTGGCGCATCTGTCGATGGAACCGGACGGGGATGGCCCCGGTGCAGCGCTCGGGCTGCATCTGTGGCCTGCGAATGAACGCATCGATCTCGGGCGTGCGGATTTCCATGGTCGCTGGGTTGACTGGCGCGCCCCTGCTGTGTGATCGCTGGATTTCCGGGGTCGGGGGGTTATCTGTCCCTTCGAGCGCATTCAGGGGGAAAAAATGGCAATAAGAATGGACCCTTCGGTCAATGTTCTCGGGGGGCGGCTTGCACCCTGCTCGCGCGACCCGCTGACCGGATTTTTCCGTAATGGCGCATGCGATACTTGCGCCGCGGATCAGGGCAGCCACACAGTCTGTGCGCAGATGACGGCGGAATTCCTGGCCTTTTCGAAATATCTGGGCAATGACCTTTCGACCCCGCGCCCCGAATTCGCCTTCGCAGGGTTGAAGCCCGGCGATCAGTGGTGTCTGTGCGCCGGGCGCTTTCTGCAAGCCCATCACGAAGGGGCAGCCCCCCGCATTCTCTTGCGCGGAACGCATCAGCGCGCACTTGAAATCGTGCCGCTCGAGGTCTTGCAACGCTATGCGGTGGACCTTGATCAGCCCTGACGGCGCTGGAGCGGTTCAGAAACCGCCCCCGGCGTTTTCGTCAGCAGGTCATCGATGAAGATGCTCATCAACTGGCCGCGTCCGCTGACCCCGGCCTTGCGATAGATGGCATTGGTCTGTGCCTTGACCGTGCCCTCGGATGTCTTGCGAAACCCGGCGATTTCGCTGGTCGAAAAGCCCTTGAGCAAAAACAGCGCCACATCGCGTTCGGCCGGGGTCAGGCCCCACTGCTCGAAATGTTGCTCCAGAACTTCCATGAAAGCGCTGGCCGCGCGCTGCAAGCGCGCTTCAGCCCGGCCAAGCCGGCGCTGCGACTGCATCAGCAGCGCGCCCGACATCACCAGCCCGATCAGCAGCGCGACCGCCGCGCCGATTTCCATGATCTCGCGTAACTGCCAGTCCATCGGCTGGCGTTCGACCCCCAGAAGCGACAGAGCGATGTCGTTCATGAAAAACAGCGCACCGATGGCCTGCACGACCACCATAAGCAGGATGATCAGGTTAATCTTCACGCCCGCCCCCTGTGGGGCTGGCCCTTGCGCTGGACAGGATCGGGTAGCAATACCGCATCAATTTCTCAGGCCGGGGAAATGATTTTCAGGAAGGACAGCGCCGCCACGTGGCATTTCGCCCTGCCCGGTCGCAGGCGGCGTTGTCGGGCTGAACTCCACGGCGTAATCGCGCAGAATCTCCCCCGTGGAAAGATCGATCACCACCTCGCGCCACACCATATCGCGCGATGCTATGATCCGCGCACGCCCCAGCAGCGTCCGGGAGACCGAATCGACCTGAAATCCCTGGTTTTGCAGCGCGGCACTGACCTGTTCCGGCGTCGTTCGATGCGCGGACGCCTGCGCAGAGGCGACAGACTGGCCCAAGGCCAGCAACAGAAAAAGGATCGGGAGTATCACACGCATGGGATGTCTTACCCTACCCTTACATTCCGACAATAAAAAAACCGCATCCCGCGACATAAATCGCGGAATGCGGCCATACTTGGGACACTTGCTACCCGTACACCTGTTTTTGCGCGGTCTCAAAGAACCTGCACCGGCAAGCTGGCACGCATTCAGCAAAAGCACGCCTGAGGAAACTCGAACACATCACAAAACACACACCGCAGACTGCTCGCGTAGAACCGTGTCAGAAGTCGAAACCCGGGCGCAGACATACTGACAACTGGGACCAACCCTGCGCCGACCTGTCAGACATGACGCGGTCGCGCTCCGATTACGCGGAAAACCTGGATCAATCTATCTGGCGTCGGTTTATTTGGGGCCTATAAACTATAGTTTATCTACCCAATTCGACACCCAGATGCCGTGCAACCGTGAAAATATCCTTATCACCGCGCCCGCACATGTTCATGATCAGCAAATGATCCGCAGGCAGGTCTGGGGCAATCTTGAGGACATGGGCCAGCGCGTGGCTGGGCTCCAGCGCGGGAATAATCCCCTCCAGCGCACAGCAGGTCTGAAAGGCGCTCAGCGCCTCGTCATCGGTGATCGAGACATATTGCGCGCGGCCCATATCCTTCAGCCAGGCATGTTCCGGCCCGATGCCGGGATAATCAAGGCCCGCCGAGATCGAGTGACCTTCCAGAATCTGCCCATCGTCATCCTGCAACAGATAGGTGCGGTTGCCATGCAGCACGCCCGGACGCCCGCCAGTCAGCGAAGCGCAATGCTCCATGCGGTCATCCACACCCTTGCCCCCGGCCTCGACCCCGATGATCGCCACCTCCTTGTCATCGAG
>SLQN01000383.1 GCA_007131465.1 Paracoccaceae bacterium | reverse complement strand
CGCCCGCGCGCCGTCTGGCCCGTGTGCAGGCAGGCGCAAAGGGTCAATACCCCGTCATTTCCAGATAGCCGCGCCCCGCGTGACTGCCGCTAAACCGCAACGGCCCTTCCCAGTAACTGACCGACAGGTCCATCCACGCCTGCGGATTCAGCGGCTCGGTCGTGATCGCGACACCGCCCTCATCCCAGTCGATCTGCCAATGCGTCGGCACGTTGCGCCCATTGATCCGCGTATGCTGCAAAGGGGTGAAGCGCACCGCGCCATCGGGCAGGGCTGTGGGTGTGCCATCCGGCGTGATCCATGTTCCGGCGGTGAATAAAGACCCGCCACGCACCTGCGCGGCCATCATCCGATGCCCGTCGTCAAGGCTCAGCGACACCCAGTCCCAGCCCGCCTGATCCTCGCCAAGCGCCTGGCTGAACCATTCGCGGTCCAGCCAGCCCTGCCCGGTCACGGCAACCGGCCCTCCGGGCAGGTCCAGACTGCCCGTGACCGAAAAGAACGGCTGCGAATAATAGTAACTGGCCTGCCCCTCGGTCGATTTCTCCGAATAGCCCCGGTCACCGTGCAAGACCAGCGGCCCCTCCGCGCGCAACTCCAGCGCATAGGAAAAATCTGCCCCGCGCGCCGCGACCTCCAGCACGTCCAGCGCGTCCTCGCCGGGGGCGGCGCGGCTGGTCATATGCCAGTCATCGATCCATGCCACGAAGGGCTGCGCCGTCACCCCCGCCTGCCCCACACCCCCGCGCCCGAAACGCTCGGCGCTGAAATGCGCCTCGGCCGTGGTCAGGCCCGCATGGCCCATCCAGACCTGACGGCTGTCCCAGCCCGCAGACTCGCCAGGCGCGAGCGCCGAGCGAAAGAGCGTCCATTGCACCCCGTAATCGCGCCCGTCCGCGCCGGTCAGGACCGCTGTCAGATACCACCATTCGACCCGATATTCCGGGTGCGGGCCATGATCTTGCGGAAAGACCAGCGCGCGCCCGCGTTCAGGGGCGGCGAACCCCTCTGCCGACGTGCCCAGCCCGGCAAAACCCTGCGCATGCACCGGCAAGGCAGCCAAACACCACAACAAAGCACCAATCAAACCCCTAGCGTTCATGCGCAAACACCCTCAGCAATTGTGCAGGCCCCTGCCGCCACAGCCGCAGCGCGGGCAGCAGGGCGGCTGCGAACACAGCCACCATCGCCCATAGCCCCAGCCGCGCCCAGTCGCCCGGAAACACCTGCAAGGGCAGCCGCCAGCCGAAAGCCTGCACATTGATCACGGCCAGCAGCACCTGCGCCAGCAGCAGCCCCACCGGCAGCGCCAGCACAAGCGTCAGCCCCCCCAGCACCAGCGCGCGCGCCAGTTCCAGACCCGCCAGATCCCGCGCGGTCAGCCCCAGCGCCCAAAGCGGTGCCAACTGCGCCAACCGCATCCCCGACAGCGTGACAAGGGCTGCGAACAAAGCCACCGCCGCGACCGAAAGCGTCAGCACATTCAGCGCGCGGGTGATCAGGAACGTCCGCTCGAATATCGCCAGCGACAACGCCTTGGCCTGCACCTGATCGGTGATCTGGCCCGCAGGCAGGCCGAACCCGTCCTGCAAGGCCGCCACCAGCGCGGGCGCATCATCCGTGCGGACTGCAAACTGGCGGATCGGGATGTCGGGATAGGCGGCATTGAACCGCTCCAACCCCAGCACGGCCTGCGCCAGCGGATTGCCGTAATCGGGATAGGCCCCCAGCACCGGCAGCGCCCCGACCCCCGGCAGGTCCAGCAACGCCCCCGCCCGCAGCCCTGCACGGCGGTAAAGCTGTTCATTGACCAGCACGCCCTCGCCCGCTGCCAGCCTATCCCAGACATCCGCCACCGGCGCGATCAGCGCCCAGTTGTCGCGGAAGGTGGCATGGTCCTTCATGGCGTAGATCTGCGCAGGCTGGCCTGCCAGCGTCGCGTCAATCCGCTGCATCGGCAGCACGGCCTCTGCACGGGTGGCCATAAACGCCTGCAAGTCAGACGCTTCAGATTGCGACCGGGGCAGGACATTGATCTCGGCCACCAGCCGCAGGTCCAGCCAGTCGATAAAGGTCGCGCGGAAACTCGCGACCATCGTGCCGACCCCGATATTCGCGGCCAAGGCCAGCATCAGCGCCATCAGCGCCAGCGACAGGCGCGGCAGGTTCTGGCGGCTGTCAGCCCAGAACCACTGTGTGATCGGGCCGCGCGCCAGACCCTCGGCCCTGCGCAGCATCAGCGCCAGAGCCAGCGGCACCGCCAGCGCCGCCGCCAGCAGGACCGAGGCCAGCAGCCCGAACCCCGCCACCAGCCCATCGCCGACAACCACCAGAACCCCCGCCATCCCTGCTAGCGCCAGCGCGGCCAGCCCCTGCACCCGCATGCCAAGGGCGGAGGCCCGCGCCCAGGCGCGCGGCTGCGCGGGCGCCAGAAGCGGCATGTGCCACAGCCTCCACAGTGCCTGCGCGCCCGCCAGCCCCGTGCCCGCCAGCGTCATCCCCAGCCCCGCAAGCGCCCAGAGCGGGTTGAACCGCAATGTGCCGGGCACAGGCGCGCCGTAAAGCCCGCGCAGGGTCAGCGCCACATCGGGCAGCAACGCGGCGGCCAGCGCATAGCCCAGCACCAGCCCGGCACTGCCTGCAAGCAGCGCGAAGACCAGCATCTCGGCGGCCAGACAGGCGGTCAGGTGGCGCAGAGGCAGGCCCAGCGCGCGCAGCGTGCGAAACATCGCGCGGCGTTGTTCAAACGCCAACCCGACCGCCGAATGCACGATGAACAGACCAACGTCAACGGCCAGCAGGCCAAAGGCCGTGAGGTTCAGGTGGAAACTGGCGGTCAGCCCCGTCAGTTCTGCCCCCTCGCCCGGCTCCACACGGCGCAGATCGGGCGCAAGGCTGTCCAGCGGGGCCAGCCCGGCGGCCTGCGTGGCGGCCAGGGTCAGCCGGGTGATCTGCCCCTCCGCGCCCAGCAAGGCTTCCGCCGCGCCGATATCGACCAGAACCGTGCCCACCGGCACGACATCCGCAGGGTGCAGGCGCATGTCCGCGCCGCCAATCTCTGCCAGCGTCTGCGGATGGGCATAGCCCAGCCCGCCCAGAAACGCGTCCAGATCCCGCGCCGCCAAGGCCGGGCCTGCGCCTGCAGGGGCGCTCAGCGGCTCGATCCCCAGCACGGTGACGCGCGCCGCGCCGATCTGCACGCGCCCTTCCAGCACGGGAGAGACCAGCCACCCCGCGCGCCGCAAGTCGACAAAGCGACCCGCCGGCATCTGCCCGGCGGGATGTTCCAACGTCGCTGTGCCACTATCGGCCAGCAGCCCCTCGGCACTCGCATAGGCCGCGCGCGCCTCGGCATTCAGCGCCTGCACCCCGGACCACAGCGCGGTGGCCAGTGCCAGCCCGACCAGCAGCATCCCAAGCTGGACCGGGTTGCGCAGCCAGTGCGACATCAGCGCAGAAAGCGCCGCGCGCGTCATGGCGCGGCCCCGATCACGCCTGCGCGCAGATGCGCGCGCCGGTCGCAGCGCGCCGCCAGCCGGGGCGAATGCGTGACCAGCAGCAACGCAACCCCATCAGCGCGCGTCAACTCCAGCATCAGATCAAGCACCGCATCACCCGTTGCCTCGTCCAGATTGCCGGTGGGTTCATCCGCCAGCACCAGCGCGGGGCGTGCCGCCAGACAACGCCCGATCGCCACCCGCTGCTGCTGCCCCCCAGACAACTGTTCGGGATAGCGCGCCATCAACCCCTCCAGCCCCAGCCGCTGCGCCAAGGCATCAATGCGCCCCGCCTCTGCCCGCCCCGCAAGCCGCGCCTGCAAGGCCAGATTGGCCGCGACATTCAGCGACGGGACCAGATTGAACTGCTGGAAGATCAGCCCGACATGGCCCCGGCGCAACGCCGCGCGGCCCGTGTCATTCAGCGCGGACATATCCTGCCCGGCCAGCAGAACACGCCCGGAATCAGCCCGGTCCAGCCCGGCGGCGATATGCAGAAGCGTGGATTTGCCGCTGCCGCTTTCGCCCGTCAGCGCCAGAGATTGCCCGGCCTCCAGCCGCAGCGACACGGACTCGAGCACCGAAACCCGACCTTCAAGGCTGTCGAACCCCTTGCAGACATCGTGCAGTTCCAAAGCGTGCATACGGCCCCCGATCTTGGGGGCAGGATAGCGCATCGGGCAGGGCTTTCCAGTGGCGCTGGCGTGTCGAGCGGGGTTTGCACGCGGCGCGAACTGCGGCAGACTGCGCCGCAGCGGGCCGGAAAGAAGGCGCATCCCATGATCCCGACACCAACCGACACCACGCTTGCCAGCCTTGCGCGGCTTATCGCAGGACAGAAAGACCCCGTCGCGCGGGCCGAGGCGCGCATCCTCGCCGCGCGCAGCCTGCGCCAACTGGGCTGTTTCGGCCATGCCCGCGCGGCACTGGAAGCAGCCCTGGAAGACGCGCCTGACAACGCAAATGTGCAGCGCAGCCTCGGGCTGGAGCGGTTTCGCGCAGGCGATGTGGCCGGGGGTCTGTCCCTTTATGATGCCGGGCGCTGGCGGCTGGACAGCCATGCGCGCTTCCGCCGCCCCTTCACCGCGCCCTACTGGGCGGGCGAAAGCCTGCGCGGCAAGCGCGCACTGATCTGGGCGGAACAGGGCATTGGCGATCAGATCATGCAGGCGCGGATCCTGCCCCGCCTGCTGGAGATGGGCGCACAGGTGACGCTGGAAGCCGACCCGCGCCTGTTCGCGCTTCTGGGCGATCTGCGCCCCAGGCTGCGCTGCGCGCCGCAGCTTGTCCCCGCGCATCCCAAACTGGTGGCCGAGCGGTTCGATTTTCAAAGCTCGATGTTCTCGGCCTGGCGCTTTGTGCCCGACCCGATGCAGGGCGCAGACTGGATGACCGCCGACGCCCCCCGCAGCGCCGCCTATCGCGCGGCCTGGGCGCGGATGGGACGCGCGCGCAATATCGGGCTGTCCTGGGCCAGCCGCAATGCCACAAGCGGGGCTGCGCGGACGCTCGATCTGGCGCTGTTGCAGCCCTTGGGCGATCTGCCGGGGTTGCGCTTTCATTCGCTGCAATATGGCGCGGTGGATCTGAAGGCCGAAAGCGCAAGGCTGGGTGCGCCGATCATCGCCGATGGCAACGTCGATCCGCTTCAGGCGCTGGACGGGCAGGCGGCCCAGATTGCCGCGCTGGATCTGGTCATCACCATCGACAACGCGACCGCGCATCTGGCCGGGTCGCTGGGCGTGCCGACATGGCTTTTGTTGCCCAAGGGGTCGGAATGGCGCTGGGGCACGCATCCCACGCAGACCCGGCTTTACCCCGGCATGCGGCTGTTTCGCGCCAGCGATCACGGGCAATGGGGCGGGGCCTTGTGGAAGCTCTTTCAGGCGCTTAAGGCGTGGCGCGTCCCGCCCCGATAGCGCAGCGCTCAGCGCAACTCGATCTGCACGCGCGCCCCGCGCCCGGCGGCATCGACCACCGATAGCGTCACGAAACCCGGCCCCGGCAGGTCCAGACGTGCAGCGCGGTCATGGCTCGCGCGCAGAATCGGCGCGCCATTGGCAAACCATGTGAAGGGCGCGCGCCCCCGCTCGACCCGCGCCAGCATGCCCCCGGGCAGCGCCTGCATCAACGCCCCGTCGGG
>SLQN01000168.1 GCA_007131465.1 Paracoccaceae bacterium | reverse complement strand
TGGCAACCTATGGCCAATTGCTGACCATCGCCGCTGCTGAATGGTTCATCGCCTTCGCCATGTGCCTGCTGGCGTTGCAGAAGCTGAAGGATATCGAGAGCTTCTCGACCATGTTCCTGAATTACGACCTGCTGGCGCAGCGCTGGGTGCGCTATGGTTATGTCTATCCTTATGCTGAAGGGCTGGCCGGTGTTCTGATGGTCGCGGGCGCGCTGATGTGGGTGTCCATCCCGGTTGCCCTGACCATCGGCACGATCGGTGCCATATCTGTCTTCAAGGCGGTCTATATTGACAAGCGCGACCTGAAATGCGCCTGCGTGGGCGGCGACAGCAATGTGCCCTTGGGCTTTGTCTCGCTGACCGAGAACCTGATGATGATCGGCATGGCGCTCTGGATGCTGTTCAAGATCACGGTGCTGGGACAGTGACGCAGGTGCCAGACCCCAAACTTCACTCTGGCTGTTCAGCAGATCGCCGGGGACTCTTAGGGGGTCGCTGGGTCAGCTTCTGTGCTTTTGGGCTCCAACATGCGCCCAATGCAGCATAGCGCTATGCGACTCTCTCAGCACGTCTGAGAGATTCCTTGCGACGCCGTTCAATCTAACCGCTCTGCCTGAAACGCGTGCCCTATTCTGTCACGCGGCTCAGACGAATTCCTGCATGCTGCCCAGGAGAATGCCAGTCATCGACACTTCAGCCAGACCTGCCGTCAGGGCATCGATCCGAACACCCGTCTCGATAGCTGTGTTGCTGCGGCTTATTTCCGAAAGGTCAGCGGCAGAGTCAAGGAACACCCACCGTGGCAGGTTGTCAATTTGCAACCCGACTGCGGCACGCAAGACATCCATCGCATCGGCAGCGGAAGCTTGACCGTCCTGGTTGATATCGGCGGCAATGAAGTCTATCGCGGTTGCAGGACCCCAGCTTGGCGCGATCCCGAGCACGAGACGCAGCACATCCAGGGCGTCGCGCGCAGTGAGATTGCGATCTACGCGAGGATCATATTCACGCTTTGCATCGAGGTGGCCTGCGATTCCGGTGGGCAATTCAAAGGCGAAGCGCCCGACACTGTCCGTCACACGCGATTCAATGCCGCTTCCCTCGGGTGTGAAGGTGACGGTCGTGCCAGCGCGTTCTGTTCGCGCTCGGTCGTTGATCGAGCCAGACAGGTCAGCCCACTCGACCGAATTCGGATCACGCATGCCCGAACCACTCACAATGACCGTAACCGTCTCGCTGGACGTGCGGTCAGGGCTTGTTACAGTCAGGCTATCCGTGCGATCCGTGGGGTGCTGACCGTCTGGGTGACAGCGGCGTGCTGGCCTATGTCACCAATGGCGGCTGGGTCGATGCCAACACCGCCGACGGTATGCGCAAGACGTTGGGTGAGGAGTTCTCTTCGATCTGCGTCTTCCAAGCCAGGGTGCGGGCTGGCACGTTCTTTATTGATGATGTCGGACCACAATGCATGAACTCCCTGCAACGCTGCCGCAGGGGTGTTTGCCTCAAGCTGCCCGATCAGTTGCGCTGCCATCTTCGACAAGTAGATCCGAGGAGTTGGGAACCTTCTCGCCTCACAACGTGTTCTTCCTCTGGATGTCACCCGGGGCTTTCGTGACCCTCGACTGTCATCCGGAACATGCCCGAGGTCGCGACCTCGAAATAGGGAGGAACTTCAATGTATCGATTTCTGACAAGCGCCCCAATTGGGGTGATCATGGCGTCAGCCATAACGTCCGTTGCGCCGACTGTCGCTTTCTCTGACAGCCACGCCCCAGGCCTGAGTTACACGACTGTATTGTCGGGGCTGGCAGACCCATGGGACATGGCCTTTCTGCCGGATGGCACAATGTTCTTCACCCAGAAATGTGATGGCCTGTCGGTCATGCTCCCCGACGAAGAAGTTAATGACTTGCTGGGGATGGGGGGGGCTGAAGGGTATGACAGCATTGCAGATGACCTGTTCTGCGAGGGGCAGGCGGGGATGATGGGTGTCGCGGTCGACCCGGAGTTTGACGACAACCGCTTCCTATATGTCTATTCCACCTCCAACATGACAGAGCCGGGAACCAACCGGCTGATGCGCTTTACTGTCAATGAGGACCTGACCGCAGTCTCTGACCGCATGGACCTGATTGACAATGTTCCTTACAAGCCCGAGGCGAGCGACCAGCCCTTCGGTGGCCCTGGTGCGCATAATGGCGGACGGGTGCGTTTCGGACCTGACGGGTATCTTTACCTGACGACGGGCGACATTCATGGGGCTGAAGTGCCCCAGAGCCCGACATTGCTGGGTGGCAAAGTGTTGCGTATTGACCGCGACGGCAATGCCGCCGAAGGCAACAATTCCCCTGATGGCTTCGATCCGCGGATCTTCACCTATGGCCACCGCAATGTTCAAGGTATCGCTTTCCATCCCGAAACCGGACAGCCGATCGCTGCCGAGCATGGGCCGTGGCATTCCGACGAGATCACGGCGCTGGAACCCGGCGGCAATGGCGGCTGGGACCCGCGCCCCAACATGGCCGGACGCAGCGACTGCCCCGATGGATATTGCGGCTATGAGCCCGGTCAGATGGATGCGATGGACCCGGCAGAGCGCGCGGCCTACATGCCGATGACCGATTTCGTGACCTATCCTGACGCCCTGCCACCCGCATGGGACAATAACGGACTGTCACAGGGAATGACGTCCAACGTGTTTCTGACCGGCGCGGAATGGGGGGACTGGGAAGGCCGCATGCTTGTTGGCTTCATGGGGATCGGCTTTGGCGAAACCCCGGTCGGTCAGCGGATTGACGTGATCGACATGGCCGAAGACGGTCTGTCCGTGAACGACGTGACCGAGGTGGAGTTGCCGATGGGGCCAGGCCGGTTTCGTGCGCTGGTTCAGGGCCCTGATGGTGCCCTGTATGCTGCCATCGATGAAGGCGATATCTTCCGCATCGTTCCGGAGTGAGCTGCACGCAGCCGCACCGCAAGACTGCGGGTGCGGCTGCGCGATCTCGCGCGACCCAATCGGGCTCTTCCGTCTTGACAATGTCTTACCTCAACCAAGGAACCTCCGTGATGAAAACCCTGATCAGCGCGGCAGTCTTGTTCGTGTCAGTGATGCCTGCTTTCGCAACTGACATCATTACCATTGATTTCGCTGAAAGCGAAGACTTCGGTCCCTATCTGACGGACGGAGAGGGTAGACCGCTGTATGTCTTCTCGACCGATATCCGGGCGACTGACGATCAGTTGGCCGAGTTATCGTGCACCAGCGCAGAGTGTCTTGATACCTGGCGCATGGTGATCACGTCTGATGATCCGCAAGCTGGCGAGGGTGTTGATGCGTCCCTTCTGGGAACGGTTGAACATAATCACCGGCAGATTGTCACCTATGATGGACGACCGCTCTACTACTCTGCAAGTGATGACGGCTCCGTATCGCCACAATCCGATAAGCTTGAGGCTTTCGGCGGTGCGTGGGAACTGATAGGACCAGACCCCGCCGGGACTGCGGATATTGCTGCTGGCGAGGCGCTGTTTGCGGATGCCTGCGCCCAATGTCATGGGCGCACGGGGCGCGGCATGGCAAGTTTCCCCTCGCTTACCGGCATGGAGGCCGCCGATGTAGCGGAGCTGCTGAAGCAATACCGCGCCGGAGAAACCATCGGGCCGAATTCCGCTCTGATGCGGCCTGTTGCGGCGGCTTTATCGGATCAGGACATCGCAAACCTTTCGACCTTCATCGCGGAAGAATTCCCGTAAGTCAGGCGACATTCGCGCTGCAACGAGTTGAATTTGCGACCCCGTCTTCCGTTTCGACTCGGACCCCACGCGCCGCTTTCGTGTCACGCATATTTGCCAGAGTGTCGTCACCTGTAAAACCACGGCAAAAGCTGCCCTGGTTTTGAGAGGCTGACGCAAGCGCGATCAGGCGAGACCTTCTTCAGCGGCAATGGCATCGATCTCGGCCAGATATTCCTCGATCCGCCGCGTCGTGTCGCGCCCTCTCAACGACGCGGCAGCGTCGCGCACTGCGTCCAGGTTCGCTGTGAAGTTGCCCACAAGAATGAACCCGATCATGCCCATGGTCTGGTGTGGCTGGCAGATATACCCGTAGGTTCCCTCGACGTCGAGCGTGACTTCTATCTCCTCATTGATGCGACCTCTGAACTCTTCACCGCCCTCGGGCGTCATGCCATTGATGGACTGAGCGTTGTGCCCGCGCTCGGTCGCAAGGAATTTGACGGTGTCGCCGGGGTGTGCGCGCAGGATGGCGGGCCTGAACAGCATTCTTTCTTGCCGGTTGTCGGGGTCGACATTCAGCATGTCTATCTCGTGAATCTCGGCCTCGGCACTGGCGGTTCCAGATCCGACCATCGTGGCTGCGACTGCGCTACCAAGCATGACCAGGTGTTGACGACGTGTGTGTTGCATTCTCAATTCGCCTTTTGTCGTTTCATTTCAGATGGCGTCAGGCACGATACCCGACACCCAGAGCTGGGTGACCCGCACAACCGCGCATCATGAGAATGATATCTAGGCCGACCCGATATGAAGAAATGTGGCGAAACACCGCGGCCGACGCAAGAAATCGCATCCGGACCATTCTTTCGATACAAGGGCGGTCTTTCAGGATCCTGGCATAAGCCCGCGCGCGCAGCCTTACCCTTGTGCAACGTATCCAGCAGGCGCTCTTTACAGCAATGATCGCCCTCGGGTTGCGTCACATTGGCTTGATTGATGTGACTTTCTGGGCTGGCATCCTCAGTTTTGGCATTTCGCATCTTGATCATCAGCCCGGCTGCTTGCAGATTGCACCCGCACACGCACGAGGTTTCATGCCTGACCAGCCTTCCGGCCCCTTGTGGTATCTGGCGCAATTCAAGCCCAACTGCCACCGCATCGCCGAACGCAACCTGTTGCGGCAGGGGTTTGGGACCTTCCTGCCGCTGGTGGAGGAGACGCGGCGCGTGCGGGGCAGGTTCGTGACCCGGCTGCAACCCCTGTTTTCGGGCTATCTGATGGTCAGCCTAGAGAAGCGCAAGGGCGGCTGGGGTGCGATAAATTCCACTTATGGCGTCTCGCGGCTTGTGACCCTCGGGCCAGAGCCGACGCCTGTGCCGGGCGAACTGGTCCGCGCATTGATGCAGCGTTGCGACAGTGACGGCAAGCTGTTGGCCCCGAATGTGGACGAGCTTGACGACCCGGACACCAGGGGTCTGCATCCCGGCGATCAGGTCCAACTGATCAAAGGGCCATTCGCAGATTTCGTGGCGACCGTCGACAGTCTGGCCCCCGACCGCCGAGTCTGGGTGCTGATGGAACTGATGGGCTCGCAGACCCGCGTTGCTGTTCCAACAGCGCATCTTCGGGCCGTGTGACTGGCGCCGGACAGGAGTGGGGGGGGGCCTTGCGCGGTTTATGGACCGGCGTCGCGCCCGCGTGCGGATGGCAATGTCTGTGCCCGTTCAGAGCTACATTTGCACGACGACAAGGTCATGGCCGGGGTTGCGCACCGGCTGCTTTTTGTTCAGGGCCTGGCATGAGGCCGCCATCTTGCCTCAGTCCTGCGACGGCGCTGCGGCGCGGACACGGCCCCGCCAGAGCCAGGGCAAAAGCCCGATCAGCGCCGCGGCCATGCAGGCCAGCCCGAAGGCCACGCTTGCTGCCACCGCCTGGCCAGCGCCAATGCCCCAGAGCGGCCAGAGCGCGGCCGCCACGCCTTCGCGCAGGCCCCAGCCATTGACCGTAAGAGGGACCAGCATCGACAGCAGCGTCAGCGGGATCAGAACCAGCGCCTGCCCCGCGCCAAGAGTCACGCCCATCGCCTGCGCGGCGGCCCAGAATCCGGACAGGTTGGCCGCGAGTATGGCGAGGGTCAGCGTCAGTTGCCGGAGCCAGACCCCGGGGCCGAACCAGGCCTTTGCCAGCAACCCCGCCAGCTTTGGCCAGACCCGAAACCCCATCAGGACCACCCCTGTCAGCGCCAGCACGATCCCGGCCCCCAGCGCACCCAGCCACAGCCAGACGGCCCCCAGAACCAGCACGGCAAGGGCGACCTGCCCGGCCAGGCGCTCGATCAGGACCGAGGCCGCTGCCCCGTGCCAGCCCAGGCCCCGGCTGCGCAGGATGCGCGCGAGATCCCCCAACACCCCGCCGGGCAGGAACGTATTGACCGCGACCGACAGCCCGTATTCGCGGACCGCCCAAAGGCGCGGAAGATCATGACCCAGCGCGCTGGCGGTCACGCGCCAGCGAAGCGTCGACAGCCATATCTGTGCGACAAGTGCCGCAACCGCCAGTGCCAGCCAGCCGGGTTGCAGCCCGCGCATCGCACCCAGCACCTCTTGCGGCTGCACGACCCATATCACGCCCGCCAGCAGCGCCAGCGACAGCACGGCGCGCACCAGCCGCTTCATTCGGCGGCCAGCAGATGCAGGAACGTATCGCGCAATCCATCCATGCGCTTGGGCACGATCTGCGGGTCGGGGATCAGCCCCTCGCCCCAGCCGAGGGCTTCGAACCGTGCCACCAGATCGGGTGGTCCGATGACATGGACCGGCACATCGAAGCCATCCACCCCGGACACGAAACGCGCAGGCTCGTGATCGCCCATCACGATCATCAGGGGCGGGTTGCCTGCATGGCGCGCGGCCCAGGCCCCCACCGTTTGCAGGCTGTAATCCACGGCCTGCCGGAACTGGTCGCGCACGCGGTCATGATCGCGCCAGACAACCTCGGGCGGGTCGCCCGACAGGGCCCACTGGTTGAAGATCGTGCCGTCGCCTATGGCGTCCCAGTCCACCAGTTCCGGGATCGGAACCCAGGGCGCATGCGACGACACCAGCGCCACTTGTGCGAAGATGGGGGCGCGGTCGCCCTCGGCCATCTCCAGCCGTTCCAGCGCTTTCAGCGTAAACTGGTCGGGCATCGTCACCCAGTTGAACCGCTCGCCGGCATAGCCCAGATCGGCGGCGTTATGGATGGCGTCAAACCCGAAGAACGCGCCTTCGGGCCAGGGGAAGACATGCGCGGGCTTGATGGCGACAGTGCGCAGGTCTGCGTCTTGGGCGAAATGGAACAGCGTCCGGCGCGGGCTGGCCAGAAGCGCGCGGTTGCGGGCCTGCGTGTCCAGCCACATGCCGGACGCGACGGACCCATGCGCAAGCCAGCTTTGCCCGCCCACCATGGGCGCGGTTGCCCAGCCCGACCGCATCGCCAGCCCGCGCGCGCGCAAGTCACCCTCGATCCGGCGCAACGTGCCGGTATGGGTCGGGACGTAAAGCGGGTTCTGAAAGCTGGAGCGACCATAGGATTCGATATAGATCAGGATCAGGTCGCGCCCGCCCAGCGCGCCGAAGAACGGCCCCTGATCCAGCATCGGGTCAGTGCGGGCCGCATCGCGGAACGCCAGGATATCGGCGCGGGTCTGGCGAAACTGGGCCCAGCGTTCCAGCCCCACGCGCGCCGTGAAGGCCGCACCGGGCAAGGTCTGCGACAGCGCCGGGGGCAGCGCCCAGGCCCGGCGCGCCTGCCCGATCTCGGCCACGGCCAGCGCGCCCGTGGCCAGCAGCACGACCACTGTGACACCGCGCGCCCAGACAGGGCGCAGGGGCAGCCGCGCCCAGACCCCCATCGCCCACCACAGCGCCATGATGACCAGCCCCAGCGCCAGCCCTGCCGCAAGCGCCAGAACCCAGGCCAGCCCCGGCCCGACGCTGCCTTGCAGCAGCACCCACCCGGCTGATACCAGATTCATGTCCGCCAGCAGGTTGAAACCCCGGTTGAAGGCGATGAATGTCGCGAAATCGGCCAGTTTCAGCAAGGCGATCACGACCAGAACCGCCACCAGCACCACGCGCAAGGCCCGGCCTGCGCGGCCATCGCCCAGGAGCATCAGCGCGGCCAGCAGAGGCGGCAATTCCAGCGGGAACATCGCAAATGCCCCCCAGGTCATGGCGCCGGGGTGGTTGGGCTGTATCAGGATCAGATACAGGATCAGGGCAGCAAGGACAGGGCGCATCACGACTGCGGTTTCTGGCGCAACAGCCAGCGGATATCAACTGCAAAGGAGGCCAGAACCGCCACCAGCATCACAGCCCCGATCCAGACCGACAGGGGCGGCGCGATCACCGGCGCGATCAGCACGACCTGCACTGTCATCTGCGCTGCGGCCATGCGCTTGCGCCAGCGCGCCTCGGGCAGGGGCGCGCGCAGGGCAGGCCAGACCCGGCCCGCGCCCAGAAACAGCGGCCGCATCAGCCCCAGCAGCAGAAACCACGGCCCCACCTGCCCAAGCGCTACTGCCAGCGCCGCCAGCGTCAGCGCGAAGGCGACATCGGTTTCCACATCCAGCCGCGCACCAAAAGCCGACTGCAGCCTTGCGCGCCGCGCGGCCCAGCCATCCAGCGCATCGAGCACCAGCACGCCCGCGGCCAGCGCCACCAGCCCCCAGCCGAGGCCCGTGACCGGCGCAAGGACAAGTCCGGCCATGACCGCGACCCCGGCCGCACGCGTCAGCGTGATCACATTGCACAGGCCAAGGCGCGGATGCGGATAGCGCCCTTCCGCCATCAGCGCGACAAGCACGGCCAGCGCACCAACGACATAAAGCACCGACGTCAGCGCCACAGACAATCCCGGACGGTGCGCACCCGCTATAGCCGCCAGCGCATAGGCCGAAGCCAGCGCCAGAGGAAAGATCACCGCGAGCAGCACCGCGCCCTGCACCGCAGCGCGGCGAGGCCTTTGAGCAGCGGAAAGAGTGGCGTGCAATATGTCTGTCATCTTGGAAGAAAGTAGGCCAAAATCGCCTCGATCAAGCAGGCTTTGCGCACAAAACCTTGTCACAGCGCTGTATTTCCAGCTTGCCTGATCAGATATTGCACTATCTGGTTTACCTGGTCCGAAAGGGGAGCACGCAATGCGCATGACAGGCATTTCAAAGTATCCTGCCCTGACGCGATTTCTGCATTGGGTCGTCGCACTTATGGTGCTGGCGACCATGCCTATCGGCGTGGCTATGCAGCAAGATGGTCTCGCCCGCCCGACGCAGGACCTTCTGTTCATTCTGCACAAGAACGGGGGGGTCATCATTCTGGCGTTGGTTCTGGTGCGGATCGCCTGGCGTATGGCAACCCCGGCCCCCGCCCTGCCGCCACAGACCCCTGACTGGCAGAAACGCATGGCGAAATTCGTTCAGACAGCGCTCTATGCGCTCTTGGTCGTGATGGCGGTCAGCGGTTATATCCGCGTCCGCGCCGGGGGGTTCCCGGTCGAGATGCTGGACGCCATAGGCTTCCCCGCATTTGTCCCGCGCTCTGATGCGCTGGCGGAGACCGCACAGCGCATCCACGCACTTGCGCGCTTCCCGCTGGCGGCGCTGATCGTGCTGCACATCGCGGCGGGCCTGAAACATCTGATCTCGCGGGACGGGGTGTTCAGCCATATCTGGCCCCCGCTGGGCCGCTGATGGGGCGAAGCTTGCCGATGGTACTTGTGCTGACAGCAGCGATTGCCTTGGGCGGCGGGCTGACCCTGCTGTTGATGCGCGGTCTGGCGCTGGACGCCACGCATCCTGCGCTCGCAGCCCTGATCATGGGGCTGTTTGCGGTCACGACAACCGTGCTCGCGCTTTCGGGACTGATCGCACTCGCGGGCCTGCGCCCGATGCGCGAGGAACCTGTGCCTGAGGGGCAGCCGGGCCGCTGTGCCGCGCTCTGGCTGATCTGCGGCGAAGTGCCCGAACCGCTGGCGCGACGTATCGGCGACTTTCTGACCGATCTGGACCGCATCGGGCAAGCCCGCGATTGCGATGTCTTCGTGCTGTCGGACACGCAAGACGCGAAAGCGCGCGCCCGAGAAGTCGCGGCCTTCGCCGAGATCAGCGACTGCATCACCTATCGCAACCGCACCGCACCCGAGGGGCGCAAACCCGGCAATCTGCATGACTGGCTGCAACGCTGGGGATCTGGCTATGACACGATGCTGGTGCTCGATGCCGATAGCGGGTTCAGCGCGGAGAGGCTGGCGGTCATGCGCCAGCGGATGGCCGCCAACCCGCGTCTGGGGCTGTTGCAGGCAGGCATCCGCATGCGCCCGACCGCCAGCCATTTCGGAGAGATGCAGCGCTTGTCCGCACGCCTGTCCGGCCCGGTCTTCGCGCGCGGGCTGGCACGGCTGAGCGGAGCCTGCGGCAATTTCTGGGGCCATAACGCCCTGATCCGTACTCGTGCGCTGGCCGAGGTCAGCCCGCTTCCGGTGTTGCGCGGGCAGCCCCCGTTCGGCGGGCCGATCCTGAGCCATGATTTCGTCGAAGCCGCCCATATGCGCCGCGCGGGCTGGGATGTAGTGCTGTGTCCCGACAGCCGCGGATCGTTCGAGGATGCGCCCGAGACCATCGCCAGCCACCTGCGGCGTGACAGGCGCTGGGCACAGGGCAACCTGCAACACTTGCGGCTGATTGCCGATGCGGGGCTGCACCAGGTGAGCCGCTTGCATCTGGCGCTGGGCATTCTGTCCTATCTCTCGGCCCCGATCTGGCTGGCGCTTGTGCTGCTGACAGGCTCGGGCGCGGTGCATGCCACCAGCGGGGTGGTGTGGCCGCTCCTTGGCGTGCTGGCCCTGTTGCTTGTCCCGAAACTGGCGGGGCTGCTGGCGCGCCGTTCCGCCCTGCGGCACAAGGCGCGCAGAAGGGTGATGCTGCGGGCGGTCTGGGCGGAACTCGGCCTGTCCACTCTGTTCGCGCCCATCGGCATGCTCCGGCGCAGCGGCTTTGTCGGCACGATTTTTGCAGGGCGCAGCGTGGACTGGGTTCCTTCGGGCCAGAGCGCGCGGCAAAGCCGGGGACATATGCAGCCCGGCCGGGCGGAACGCCTTGGCGGTGCGCTGATCGTCGCGACCGTGGCCCTTCCGCAACTCCTGATCGCGGGCACGACGCCGGCGGTGCTGGCGGGGCTACTTGTGCTGCCCGTCGCGCTGCCGCTGCTGCTGGCGCCGCAGCTCTGGCGCTGGTTCGATGCGCCGCGCCCGCGCAGTGCCGTGGCACGGTATTACGACCGTTCGACCCGCCGCTTCCTGCGCCTTGGCGGGTCGGGGGCGGCGCTCGCGATCCATCGCCCGCTCTGGGCCAAAGGGGTGGAGACGGCGCAAGAGGCCGCCGCCCATATCAACACCATCATCGCCGCACAGGCCGAGGCCGCGCTGGGCCAGCCCCCGGCGCGCGTGGTCGATCTGGGCTGTGGGGTGGGCGGCACGCTGTTTCATCTGGCCCGGCACTGGCCAGCGGCACAGCTTTGCGGAATCACCATCAGCGCCGAGCAGGTGCGGCTGGCCGAAGGCCACGCGGCCGCGCGGTCTCTGGAGGCGCGCTGCAGCTTCCTGCGCTCGGATTTCACGCTGCCGATGACGCTGCCGAAGGCGGATCTTGCGATCGCCGTGGAATCGCATGTCCATGCCGCCAGCGCAGGCGCATTCCTGCAAGCGGCACTGCGCCATCTGCGCCCCGGCGGGGTACTGGTGCTGGTCGATGACATGCTGGCCCATCCCGAGGTCGCGCTCGCGCCGACACAGGCGCGCAGGCTGGCGCAGTTTCGCCGGGGCTGGCGGCTTGGGCATGTCCCCGACAGCGGTGGGCTGATGCGCAATGCGCAGGTGCTGGGGTTCGAAATTGCCGAATACCACGACCTGACCCCCTTTCTGCGGCTAAACCGCCTGCGCGACCGCGCCTTGCGGTTGGCGGGGCCAGTGGCGGACAGGTTGGGGCTGGCGCATATGCCGGTTTTCGGCAACATGATCGGCGGCAATGCCCTGACAGAAATCTACCGCGCCGGGGAAATGCGCTATACCTGCCTTGTGCTGCGCAAATCCGCGCAGATGCAGGCAACCCCGCCCCGGTCCGAGGCCGTGGCATGATCCGCCGCCGAAGCCTGCTGATGGGCGCAGCTGCGCTGACAGTGGCCCCGCGTGTTGCATGGGGGAACGCGGGGCTGACGCCGCAGGGACTGATCGACCGGGCAAGGGCGCGTGCTGCGCGGCCCCTTCAGCCTGTTTCGCGCGCCCTCGCGCCGCCCTTCGACCAGTTGGACTATGACAGCTATCGCGGCGTGCGTCCGATTGCGGGCAAGACCGCCGCCCTGCCTCTGGGACCGAATTTCCGGGCCGATTTGCTGCCGCCGGGTTGGCTCTATCCAGACCCGGTCAGGATCAACCTTTTGGGTCATGAACCGGAGTTCGCGCCGGACCTGTTCAGCTATGATCCGGCATTGATCGACCTGCCCACACCCCTTTCCAACACTGGAAAGATGGGGTTTTCCGGCCTGCGGCTGAATTATCAACAGACCCCGCCCGACCACTGGCCCGAAGTCCTGGTGCTTCAGGGGGCCAGCTATTTCCGCGCGCTGGCGCAGGATACGGTCTATGGTCTGTCGGCTCGCGCTCTGGCGCTGGGCACAGGCGGCGAGGGGCCCGAGGAATTCCCCCTGACCGAGGAAATTCATGTCTTCGAGGCCGATGACAGCGTGCATTTCGGCTGCCTGATCGACAGCCCCCGCGCCAGCGCGGCGCTGATCGCGGTTCTGACGCCGGGGCGCAGCACGCGCATGGCCTGCCACCTGCATCTGTTTGCGCGCGAGGTGCTGGCCGATGCAGGCATTGCGCCCTTGACCTCGATGTTCCAGCACAGCGCCCTCGGTCCCGCCCGGATTGATGATTTCCGCCCCGCCGTGCATGACAGCGCCGTGCTGGTCATCGACAATGGTGCAGGCGAACGGCTCTGGCGGCCGCTCGCCAACCCCGCGCGGGTGCAGATGTCGGCCTTTGTGGATGACACCCCGCGCGGGTTCGGCCTGGTGCAGATGCCAACCGACTTCACCGATTTCCAGGATGCCGAGGCGATGTATCACCGCCGCCCGTCAGCCTGGGTGCATCCGCGCGGGGACTGGGGGCCTGGGGCAGTGCGGTTGCTGGAAATCCCCACGGAAGACGAATTCGCCGACAATATCGTGGCCTTCTGGCGGCCCGAGGCCCCGCTTGCCCCCGGCGCGCACCGGTTCGACTATGATCTGGACTGGCTCGGGCCCGGTCTGGCGGCGCTGCCCCCGTCGGGCCATCCGCTGCACCCCGCGCGCATGGCGTCCGGGGTCGAACCGGTCGCACGCAAGGCGCGGCTGTTTGTTCTGGATTTTGCGGGCGATGTGCCGGAAGGGGCAGACCCGATGCAGCCCGACATCAGCGCCACGCCCGGTGTGCTGATCGAAGGTGTGGCGCTCTATCCGCTTGCGCAGGTCGGGGTCTGGCGGCTGAGTTTCCTGCTGACGCCCGAGGGCAGCACCGACACCGCCGAACTGCGCCTGCGTCTGCGCGGGGCGGACGGGGCGGACATGGCCCCGGTCTGGCTGTATCGCTGGACGCGCCCGGCAGCGGGGGGGGTGTGATGCGTGGCGCAGCGGCGTGAAGGCTGCCTCAACTGCCCTCGGTCTCGATCTTGATGTCCTCGCCGCAATGCTTGCAATGCACCGCATCTGCATCATGCAGCAGCAAGCCACAGGTCTTGCATTTCTGCCGGACCTTGGCCGGGCGAAATACCGATTGCAGCAGATGCAGGAACATCCCCACCCCAACAATCAGAATGACAATCGACAGCCAGCGCCCCGATGTGCCGACCAGCACGATATCCCCAAACCCCGTGGTCGTCAGCGCCGCCACGGTGTAATACAGCGCATCCAGCCAGCTTGTGATCTCGGGGTTGATGTCCTTTTGCAACGCATGGACCGTGCCCGAGACGATGAAGATGAACACGCCCAGGTTGACGCTGCGCTGGATCACATCTTCATTGCGACGAAAGAACCGGCTGTCCTGACGCAACTCCTGCAACACGCGGTAGGACCGGGCCACCCGCAACGCGCGCAGGACGCGCATGAAGGCGAAATCCCCGAAGATGAGCGGCGCGACCAAACTCAGGATGACGATCATGTCGGCCCAGTGAAACGGGTTGCGGGTCAGGAAACTGCGCGTGCTGTCCGAAACCAGCCAGCGCGCGGAAAGGTCCGCGACCAGCACCGCCGCAAGCGCAAGTTCCAGCCAAAGGAACCCGTGCGGCAGATCGAGGATGGTCCCCGCGATATAGCTTCCGATGATCACCAGATCAAAGGCGAGCAGCCCGAGGCGAAACCGCAGCCCGGCCTTGGAGCGCCCGTTATAGAGCTGGTCCAGCCGGGTGCGCAGTTGCGCACTGCGGGTTTGCGGTTTGTTCCGAGCCATGACATCATCCCTTTCGGAAGCATTCGCAGTCTTGCTTGTGCGCGCTCCGAAGGCAAGCTGCGGTGTCGATGCGCCTGCCTTCCGCGCAGGGTCGGTCCGTGGCAGGGGCTTGCACGCAGGGCGCAACCCGGTAGGGTTGCTTTAACTGAAGGAAGGGGCAGACCATGCGGTGGGGAATACTGGGCGCGGCCAAGATTGCACAGACCGAACTGGCCCCCGCGATCCAACTGGCGCGGGGCGCGTCGCTGGTGGCGTTGGCCACGCGCGACCCGGCCCGCGCCGCGCCCTTTGAGGCGCTGGCCCCCGGCCTGCGCGTGCATGACAGCTATGACGCGCTGCTGAATGATCCCGATGTCGATGCCGTCTATATCCCGCTGCCAAATGACATGCATGTGGACTGGTCGCTGCGCGCCGCACTGGCGGGCAAGCATGTGCTGTGCGAGAAGCCTATCGCGCTGGAAGCGCCCCAGATCGACCAGTTGATCGCCGCACGGGACAAGACCGGCAAGCTGATCGCCGAGGCGTTCATGGTCGCCCATCACCCGCAACTCGCCCTTGTGCGCAAGCTGTTGTCCGAGGACGTGATCGGGCGGTTGCAGCATGTGGAGGGCAGTTTCACCTATACCAACACCGACCTGTCAAACATTCGCCATGACCCGACCAAGGGCGGGGGCGGGCTGCGCGATGTGGGGGTTTATCCGTGCATCTTCACCCGTCTGGCCACTGGGGCCGAACCGTCCCGCGTGCAGGCAGATATCCGCTGGCAGAACGGTGTCGATGTCTTTGCCCGTGTCTGGGCCGATTTTCCGGACTTCACGATGTCCTTCTATTGCGGGATGCAGCAGCACCGCCGCCAGCAGATGGTCTTTCACGGTCACGATGGCTGGATCACGCTGGCCGCGCCTTTCAACGGGACAACCTATGGCGATTGCCGCGTCGACTGGCTTCACGGGGGGCGGCAGTGCATGGAACGGTTCAACATTGTCAACCAGTATGCCCTGATGATCGAGGCATTTGGCGAGAGTGCAGGCACCGGCGCGCCCTTCGCCTGCCCGCTGGAAACCTCGCGCGGCAATCAGGCCATGATCGATGCGATCTTCGCCAGCGCGCCGCCAGCGGGCTGAGCCTTGCCATATCTGCCCCGCAGCGCACCATATTGCCTTGCGCCCTGCCCGCTGCTCTGAGCAAATGACCCGATGGACACCCCCAGCGAAGACGATCTTGAACAGCGCTATAAGGCGCGCTTGCTGAATGAGGCCAGCATGCTGCGCGCGGCGTCGGACCTGTCCTCAACAGACCGTTGCCCGGTCGAACTGGACCAGCAAAGCGTCGGGCGGCTCAGCCGGATGGATGCGATGCAGCAACAGGCCATGGCCAGCGCGCAGGACAGCCGGCGGCACGCGCGCCTTGTGGCGATCGCAGCCGCGCTGCGGCGGCTGGAGAACGGCGATTTCGGCTTCTGCCCGGAGTGTGGCGATTTCATCGGCACATCGCGGCTTGACCTTGACCCGGTGCTGATGCGCTGTGTCTCCTGCGCGCGCTGAAAGACTGTCATGGACCGTCTGAGCGATTTTCTGCGCGCGAATGTTGCCTGGTTGGCGGCGGGGTTTCTGCTGACCCTTGCGTCAAGCTTCGGGCAGACTTTCTTCATCGCTGTCTTCGCAGGCGAAATCCGCGCGGCCTATGATCTGTCGCACGGGGCCTGGGGCACGATCTATGCGCTTGCGACGGCCGCGTCGGCGGCGGTCATGGTCTGGGCGGGAAGCCTGACCGACCGGTTCCGCATCCGTCAGATCGGGGTGATCGTGCTGGCGGGGCTGGCGCTGACGACAGTGGCGATGTTCTTCATCACCTCGGTCTGGATGCTGGTGCTGACCATCTTTCTGCTGCGCCTGTTCGGGCAGGGCCTGATGAGCCATTGTGCCATGGTGGCGATGGCGCGCTGGTTCGTCGCAAGGCGGGGGCGGGCAGTCTCGATTGCCGGGCTTGGTGTCGCCACGGGCGAGGCGCTGCTGCCCATCGGCTTTGTGGCCCTTCTGGGCGTGTTCGACTGGCGCGTCCTGTGGCTGCTGGCAGCGGCAACACTTCTGGCATTCACACCGCTGCTGTGGTCGCTCTTGCGGCGCGAACGCACACCACAATCGCATGCGCAGGACAGTGGCAGCGCGGGCATGGACGGGCGCATGTGGACCCGCATGGAAGCGTTTCGCAGCCCGGTCATGTGGTTAATGGTACCGGCGCTGTTGGGACCGGCGGCCTGGAACACTGCCTTCTTCTTCCAGCAGGTTCCGCTGGCCGAAGCCAAGGGCTGGGCCCATGTGACGCTGGTGGCACTTTTTCCGTTATACACGGCTACCAGCGTCGCCTTCATGCTGGCCGCTGGCGGACTGGTGGACCGTTTCGGAACCGCACGTCTGGCCGGGATTTACCTGACGCCGCTGGTTGTGGGATATCTGCTTCTTGCCGGCAGCGACAGCGTGGCAATTGCGGCGCTGGGTATCGTGCTGATGGGTATGGGCAACGGGCTGCATGTCACGATGATGGGCACGTTCTGGGCAGATGCCTTCGGCACGCGCCATCTGGGCGCCATCCGCGCCATGATGGCGGCCTTCATGGTGCTTGGCACGGCACTTGGCCCGGCGCTGACCGGCGCGCTGATCGATCTGGGTTTCGACTTTCCGCTGCAAAGCTTCGGGATCGCGGTCTATTTTGCCGGGGCTGCACTGCTGGCCGGGATTTCCGGGCGCAAGATGGGTGCGGCTCTGGTGGTTCCCGACCCGCAAATCGCGGCCCTGAGGAAGTGACTGCGCCGGGGCCGCCTGAATGGAGGAAAGTTTGATTACAGGAAAAAGTCAGGGTCCGCGCGCGGCAGAACAACCTTGCAATGCCCGAACAGGCAGGTCAGCATTGTTGGCACAAAGCAAAACCGATCCACAGAGGGCAAGCGCATGAAACAACAGACAAGAGCGCGACTGATGCAGGGCAGCGCCTTGGCTGCCATCATCGGCGTCATGACCACGGCCAGCGCCAGCGCGTAGGATATGACGGTCCGGATGTGGTTCAACGGCACACCGGAAGCGCATGGCGCGATGCTGGCGACATGGTTTTCCGCCAACGGGCTGTCCTGGCGCACCGACCTGATCGAAGCGGGCGGCAGCGACGCCTCGAACCCGCCGCCTTCCTGCAAAAACTGGTGGAATGCTGCGATGTCCCGCGCTCGATCGAAGCGGACATTTTGGGGCTTGGTCAGGGCCGCACAGCGATGGTCTATAACAACTTCGAATGCCGCAACTGGCAGAACGAATTCCCCGATCTGCTGCAATATGCCGGTCTCGGGCTGGTTCCGGCCGGGCCGCAGGGCACGGACTGGACTTCACGGGCGATGTGGCGGCGGCGCTTTCCGCGCGCCTGTCCGGGCCGGGGCAGGAGATCACATTGGGCATCCGGCCCGAGGACGTGAAGATCACACCCGGTGATATGGCAGCCGATGGGCTGGCGGCGGGGGTGTGCCTGACCGCCGAACCGCTGGGGTCCGAGACGCTGGACACCATCGACATGGCCCCCGATGACCTGCGCGTTCTGCACCGCGAAACCCATGTATCCCTGCCCGAAGGCAGCCGGACTGCGGTCCAGACGCGGGCGAAGGCGCGCGTGCATGTGTTCGACACCCAAAGCGGGACGCGCCTGATTTCGGCGATTGACCGCGATGGGGCGTGGCACGTGACCGAAACCGCCGACGCCCGAGCGCGGCAGGAGTGCGGCCTGTGAAAGAAAGCCCATGTCCGATCTGCCTGACGCGCAAAGACGCGGGCGCATGACAGCGCGGGCAACAGGCGACCCGTCACACTGCCCGGTCTGCACCGGCGCGGAGATAGCGCCTTTCCTGACAGTTGACGCCCGTGCCTACTGGCGCTGCGCGACATGCGAAGCCCGGTTTCTGGCCCCCCGGCATTACCTGTCGCGCACCGACGAGCTTGCGCAGTACATGCTCCACGAAAACGACGCGCACGACCCGCGCTACCGGCGGTTTCTGGCGAAACTGGCCGATCCGCTGCTGGCGCGTCTGCCGCCCGGCGCGAAAGGGCTTGACTATGGCTGCGGCCCTGGCCCGGCGCTGGCAGAGATGCTGCGCGCGGCGGGCCACAAGGTCGCAGTATATGATCCGTTCTTTGCGCCCGACCCTGCGCCCCTGTCGGCAACTTATGATTTCATAACCTGCACCGAAACGGTCGAGCATTTCCACACCCCCCATGCCGAATTCGCCCGCCTGCGCGCGCTGCTGCAACCGGGCGGCTGGCTGGCGGTAATGACCTGTTTCCAGACCGATGATGCGCGCTTTGCCGACTGGCACTACCGCAAGGACCTGACCCATGTCGTGTTCTACCGCGCGGCGACATTTCACTATCTGGCGCGGGTCTGGGGCTGGGACTGTGAGGTGCCGGTGAAGGATGTGGCCTTGATGCAGCGCCCGCTTTCGGGGTAGCGGCGGACAGGGGACAAAGTATGACAAGCTGGATGCATGAAGACCGCTTGCAGGCCGCGCTGGACGTGGTGCTGGCATCTGGCGCGCGCAGCGTGCTCGATCTGGGCTGCGGCGATGGCGACCTGTTCGTGCGGCTGGCCGCGCAGCCGGGGATCAGGCGGCTGGTCGGGGTCGATATCTGCGCAGACTCGCTGGCGCGCTTGAAGGCGCGGCTGGCGCGACTGCCCGAGGTGAGCGCGCAGGTGGACTTGCGCCTTGGGTCGATGACGACCGCGCAGCCCGCATTGACCGGGTTCGACTGTGCCGTGCTGATCGAGACAATCGAACATATCGACCCGGCGCATCTGTCGCAGCTTGAACGCGCGCTGTTTGGGCAGATACGGCCCGGGATGGCCGTGATCACCACGCCGAATGCGGAATTCAACACGCTTCTGGGGGTCCCC